>JAJDAM010000234.1 GCA_029261905.1 Deltaproteobacteria bacterium | reverse complement strand
CTACGCGACGCTCGCCTACATCCTGTACGCGGGACTGCGGTTCTGCGGCACCTCGTGGAAGTCGACGCTCCCGGCGCGGGAAACGCTCGAACGAGCCGCCGGGCGGGTGGCCGGATTGGCACTGTTCGGATTTCTCGGGGTCCTCGTGGCCGGCGTGCTGCTGCTGCCGGCGACCGAGCTGTTCGGTCTGAGTGCTCGGTCACCCGCGAATTTCGAGCGATTCGAACACGCGGTCGGGATGGTCAACCACTCGTTTTGGGGAAGGCTCGCGTTCCTGGTCCGGTCTTTTCTGAGCGAGCCCAGCATGGACTCAGCGCGTCTGCTCGGTGCCATGGGGAGCGCTCAGTATCTCTCGCTGAACGTCGGTTGGGTCATCGCCTGTGCTGCCGTGGTTTTCGCCCGTGTCGGGAATCGCGTCATCATCTACGGATCGATGTTCTATCTGCTGTTCGATTTGTGCGTGGGCGCGCCCATGCCCGTCGCGCGCATTCTCGAGAACCTCCCCATGATGGCGAGTTCGTCGAGCTATGCATCGATACTGCTGGTCGTTCCACTCGGAATGTTGGCGGGCTTCGGACTGGAGGCGATCTTCGCTCGGGTCGGCCCGAAAGGCCTGCCGCTGCCCATCGTGCTCTTTCTTCTCATCACAGGTTTGGCGCTGATCGCGTTGCTGCCGGAACCGGCAGGCGCAAAGGCGGATTGGAATACGCGATGGGCGCTGCTGCCGCTCGGAATTCTGATTTCGATTTCGGTGTTTTCGAAGCTTCGAAACTACCGCTACCTCGTACTCGCTTCGCTGTTGATCGAAACGGTGGTGTGTAGTTTTGCGATCGCCGAGCGGCAATACGCCGTGCCTCTGCTGACGACTACGTCAGAGGATCTGGCGAGGGCCGCCAAAGGAATGTCGAACCGCGCACGGACCGTTTCGCTGTCGCACAACGACAATCTCTGGGCGCTTCGCCGAGCGATGAATGGATACGAGCCGATGATCCTGGATGTGACGAGTCGCGTGCTCTCGAACCCTGGCGAGCAGGACGTCTACTCTCGCTCGCTCAACCTGCGAAGAAATCGTGTTGCCGTAGCACTTCTCAAGCGTCCGTATTGGCTCGCATCGGCGTATGTGCCGGGGGGATTGCCTGTGGAGGGCCGACTCTTCCCACCCACGAAGGTGGTCTTCCTGAACGGTGCGCCCGAGATTTCTCTGCAGGAACTGCGAATCAGTGACGTCGCGGCTTCGACGCTCGCCGAACCGCAAACCGAGGCCGTTCTCTGGTCAGGAGACGGGGAGCGAAGCCTCGGATTCACTGATGTTGCTCTTCCCTCTCGCAATGGTGCCCTGCTCATCGACTACGTGAGCACCGAGCGGCCCAGCTTCACGTTGCGAGTCACAGGGCGCGGCGACCGGGAGTCCATCTATTTCAAGCGCGTGCCTGCACCGATGACGGGCCGGGCGACCGCGACGGTCGAGTTCCCGCTGCCGGATTTCGAGCGGGTCGATATCGGTTTGGAGATTCACGCCAAGAATGCGGCGACGCTGCGTCGGGTGTCGATCGCATCCGACCTGGGCGATGAGTCGAATCTGATCGAGGTGATCGACGACACACCGGATCGCACCGTTTTGCGCGTGCGCGACGCACCAGGTCCACGTGCGCTGGTCTTTACGGATACGGCATACCCGGGCTGGCGCGCATTCGTAGACGACGAGGAAACTCCCATCCATGTCGCCCACGACGCGTTCAAAGCGGTCGTGATCCCGGCGGGTACGCACACGATCCGTTTCGAATTTCGACCCTGGCGTGTTCGGGTCGGGTTGACGCTCTCGCTGATCGCAACGACGACAGCGCTCTTGGGTGTCGGTTGGTGTTTTCAAGCAGGTCGCCAGCGGGGCCAAGAGCCCCGCGTGCTGCGGATTCCCTGATGCCGCCGAGCCAGAAAATGAGTTGCTGCCCGTATCTTTTGGATCGGCCCGTTCGTCTCTTGGGGTAGGGGCGGCAACCCGGCGGGATGTCGCCCGATCGAAACCGATCGCAATCAGAAGGAGTCGCCCGTGAGCAGCAGCCACCTCGTTACCGCAATCCCCGTTCTCCCGGTAGAGGATCTCGCCAAGTCTCTCGCGTTCTATCGAGACCGACTCGGCTTCACCGTTGCATTCGAGTTCGGCCCCTATGCGGGGGTCGTACGCGAGGGAATCGAGATCCACCTGTCCGTCGAACAGGCGCCGCCGGTGACGTGCCGAGTCGCGGTTCGCGGTATCGACGAGCTCTACGAGCAGATGCAGCAGCAGCAGGTGATTCACCCCGACGAACCGCTGGCCACCCAGCCCTGGGGGATGCGGCAGTTCAGCGTGCTCGATCCCACTCGCAACCGGATCACGTTCGCGCAGCCGGCACCGGCAGAAGCTTCAGCCGAACCCGCGATGAAGCAGTTCGTCGTGACGTTCACCCACGTGGAGGGCGCCTGGGAGAGCCTCTCGAAAGACGACATCCCGAAGATGATCGAAGGGCACGCCGCCTGGCAGCGTGAGGTGCAGGCGCACCGCCATTCGTCACTGGTGTTCTTCTCGGACGCCGCGCAAGCCAAGACGATCCACCGCAACGCGGCCGGCGAGATCACGACGCTCGATGGACCGTTCACGCAAGGGCCGGAGGCAGCAGGTGGGTTCTACATCATCGAAGCTGAGTCGCTCGACGCTGCCGTAGAGATCGCGAAACAACACCGTTGGCTTCCCGGTTCGAACGAAGTCCGCGAACTCGCGGAGCCCCCGGGAATGGCCTGGTGGATTCGCGCGCAGTAGCTCTCCCGTCACGGCCATCAATACAGCTGTGAAATACGCAGTCGATCGACGTTTTTAGGGGATTTCCACCGGTCTGAAGAAAACTTCGCTGTTGCGACCGGACCTGTCACACCCCGCGCCGATGGTTCTCCTAGGCGAGAAACGGGGAGGCGACCGGTATGTCGAATGTCACTGATGGCAAATCGGAGTTCAACCACGGCCGGGCTCCCAAGCCTGTTCCGCGGATGTTGCCACGGCGTGCCTCACTCGATTTGGCGGAGCACTCTGGTCAGCAACACGATCAGCCTCAATTCGCTTCTGGCGGCGCTGGGCCGATCGTGTCGGCGAGCCAGAACGAGCTGACGCGCCGCATGTCGGCTCGGATCGCGGTTCCTGATCGGATGATTCGAATGACCGAATTCGGCCTTCGCTTCATCCGCGACAACCCCCGAGTCGATGTGCCAAGTGACGAAGAAGCCGGAAGCCGCTGGTGGGCTCGCGTCGTGGACCGGATGGAAAGCCTGGTAGCGGAGCATCTGCCGCCCGGAGCCAGCCGGGTCGAGATGGCACTGGATTCGGAAACACTCGAAGTCGTGTTGGAATACGACGTGTCGTTGCGGGAGTCACGCGCTTCGTTGTCGATCTGTCGCTAGCCCGCATTCGGCTCGGCTGGCTGACGTGGTTTCTGTGCTGCGTCTGGAGCTCGCTTGCGGCCGCCAGCGGCGATTCGTGGGACGGTCGAATCATCCGAGTGGTCGACGGCGACAGCCTGGTGTTGCGCGTTGGTCCACGTGACATCTCGATCCGGCTCGCGCGAATCGACGCACCCGAATGGAATCAGCCGTACGGGCGAACGGCGCGTCGGGTCCTGTCCGAGTGGGTGTTGAACAAGAGCGTGCACGTCGAGGTCGTCGATGTCGACTCGTATGATCGGTCGGTCGTCGAGCTGTTCATCGATGGTACGCATATCAATCGAGAGTTGGTTCGGAGCGGGCACGCGTGGGCCTACACGCATTTCGGCGGATCTCTCGAGGTGATCGAACTCGAACGTGAGGCGCGCGCGCGACGAGCGGGCCTTTGGAGTTTGCCTGCGGGCCAGAGGCAGATTCCCTATCGCTGGCGAAGGGCGCAACGGCGCGCGGCGCCGTGAATTGGATTGAAGTCGATCCTATTGCGGTTCGGGTCCCGCCGAGTCGCTGTCAGCTTCGAGCCGCGCTTGCTCGAGGGCTCCGACCGCGTCGACGAAACGCTTCGCGAGCCACTCGTCGAGGGTGTAGAGCCGAATTCGAAGCCCTCCGAAACGATCCCAGATTCGGATGATCTGCCACTCATCGTCGGCGAGCAGCTCGATTCGACCGATATTGTTGAAGTAGACGACATCCGCATACGGAGCCGAAACGTACGCCGTGTTGGAGCCGAAACTCCAACCGGGGTAGAAGCCGCGGTACGGGTAGTAGCCGTAGTACGGATAGAATCCCCAATTGTCGAAATAGGGACCGGTTTGGTACACGGGCTCCAGAACTTCGCGAACCGCACTGATCCGCTCTTCTGTCAGATCGACCCCGGTGTACGCGCTTCTTCTGGGTTGTTCTTCGATGAGCTGGCGAACGATCGAGAGCGCACGCGGCACATCGAGCGGTTGCGTGCCAGGCTCGGACAGTGCCTCGCTGATCCGCTCGCGCAGTTGCAACAGCCGAGCGTTGTAGCTCTTGTGAATCGTCTTGCATCCATCCGGTGCCGGATCGCACTTGAATCGGTTGCTGTCGACATATCGAAACGAAACGCGACCACCCGCGTAGTCGACCTGCACGATTGCAAAGACGTCCGGTTGGACCATGAACCGCAGCTGGATCGTGCTGGCGCCCGGATCCACCGCTTCGGCCTTCCAGCCGGCTCGTCGGGCGCCGCGGATGATCGCCGCCTCGACCGCCTGGCCGGATTCCGCTGCTCTCGGGTAGCTGAGCGCATCGGGCTGGATCATCGCCGCGGTTCGACAACCCACGGCCCCGACCGCCAGCGCGGCCACACACGCGAGCGCGGCAAGCGATTGCCGGTAGTCTCGCGCGGGATTCTTGTTGGGACTCTGGGTTTCGGGCTGCGGCATCCGCGATAGCCTCGAGTGGTCGCCTGCGAAGCGGATGCTCGAAGTATCGCATGAGAACCCAACGTGTGCCCGACGGCGACTGCTATCGTGCGCAAGTTGCGACGTGAGGGCCGGACTTGTCAGTCGATTCCGTCATGAGCCGCCTGAACCCTCTGATCGGGTGGATCCTGCGTTCTCCAGTTCACTGGCTGCTGAGCCCGGGATTGATGCTGCTGAACGTGACCGGGCGTAAGTCCGGCCGTCGCTACGCGATTCCCGTCGGGTATCAACGCCTCGGCGATACGGTGACCGTGATGGTCTCCGAGGCGCGGACCAAGCAGTGGTTCCGCAATTACCTCGAACCCGCGCGACTGGAAGTGCATCTGCGCGGCCGTCTGCTGGCCGCCACAGCGGAAGTCGTGAAGCCGGAATCCGGCGAATTTCGCGCGTGCGCCGAGGCGACCCTGCAACGCATGCCGAGGTTGGGCCGGGTCTTTCACGTCGATTTCGACAAACGCGTCGGCTTGACGGACGAACAGACCGCGACCCTGCGCCAGGAGATCGCAATCGTTCGCGTATTGCTCGATCAGCCGTCGGCGTGACCCACCCGCTGCGCACCTGCAGCGAAGTGATCGCGACTCGGCAGACGATCGCGGTTCAGGCGCGCTCGATTTGGAGTTCGAGTGCGGCGAGTCCGCGCAGAATGAAGCTCGGCTCGTAGTTCAATGTCGTGCCAGCTGCGATCTCGATCTTGCGCACACGCTTGGCGATTTCGAGGAGTGCAATCTTGGTTTCCAGACGTGCGAGCGGAGCCCCGATGCAGAAGTGAGCTCCACTGCCGAACGCGAGGTGCTCGCGCAGGTTCGGGCGGTCGGGGTCGAACCGCGCGGCATCCGGAAACACGTCTTCATCCCGATTCGCGCTAGCGAACATGACCCACACGGTGGATCCCTTCGGGATCGACACGCCATCGAGTTCCACGTCCTGGCGCACCTGTCGAAACAGTCCCTGGTTCGGGGTCGACAGGCGCAATCCTTCCTCGACGACCGCCTCGACGCGTTGCGGGTTTGCGCGCAGCCGTTCCCACTGCTCTGGGTGTTGTGCGAGCAGCTTGAGGATTTCATTCAGCAGCTTCGTGGTGGTCTCGTTGCCGGCGACCATGAGCTGCTGGAGGATCGAGATCGCCTCCGAGGTCGTCAGCGGCCGCTTGCCGCTTTCGGGATCATCGAACTGCGCTTGGGCGAGATCGGTGATGAAATCGTCACGGGGTTCCTTCCGGCGTGACTCGACTTCGTTGGTCCAGTACGTCTGCAGTTCGAGTACCCCGCGCGCCGCTTCGAGTCGACGCGCATCGTCGATCTGGGTCCCGAGGCCGGCGACCGAATCGTCCGACCAGCGTTTGATATCCGCTTCCAATCCCGATTTCATGGCCAGCATCTGCGCGATCGTCCGGACCGGGAAAGGCACTGCGAAGGTGTTCATGAAATCGATACGGCCATCTGCGCCCCACGAATCGACCAGGTCGATCGCGATTTCGCGGATCGCGCTTTCGAATGTCGGTACGCGCTGTGTGAAGGCCCGCCCCATCGCTTTCCGGTAGCGGGTCTGCTGGGGAGGGTCGGCCGTGAGCATGGTGTCACTCGGCGGAGCGAGCTTCTGACTGACTTCTTTGAATTCGGCTGCAATCGCGGGGTCCATGTTCTTCGAGCCTGCACTCGCAGAGACGTTGGACATCCGGGAGGAAAAGGTGTCCGTGTCGCCGAGCACGCGCTTGACGGTCGGGTGCCGGGAAATGAAGAACATCCCGGTCAGCTCGTGTCGAAAGACGGGCGCGTTTTCCCGCAGCGCCTGGTAGGCGGGGAACGGATCCTGCAGGTTCGCCGGGTCGAATGGGTTGTAGCTGGCCAGGTCGAATTCGGGCTGCGCTCGTTCGGCACGATCGGACACGGGGGACTCCCTTCGGATAGGCGGCGGGGGATGTCGCGAGGTCTGCGATTCGCACTGAAACCGAGGACCGCAAATAGGGTACGTGAAATCGCGCTCGCGCGTTGGCGCGAATGGGCGAGCCGGGCACGCGCCTGACTGGATTGGACACAAGTTTCGTTCGACGAGCGATCGGGCCATAGGTACCGTTGCCCATCGCGGTCGTGGTTCGGCTCGCGAGCCGATCTGGAGCCGATAAGATCCAGGGCGGATCGTGCGCTGATCGAGTTGCAGCCAGAATCGAATCAATGAAATGCGACAATCAATCGCGATCGCGATAGAAGAGGAGTCGAGCCGTGCGGGCAGGCCTGGTAGTTGGCAAGGAAAAGATCGAGCTTCGCGAGTTTCCGGATCCGACAGCGGGACCCGGTACCGCGGTGGTGCAGATTTCGTACTGCGGGATCTGCGGGACCGATCTGCACCCCTACCACACGGGCGCTCCGTACAACCCGGCGATTTGTGGCCACGAATGGGCGGGTACGGTGTCCGAGGTCGGCGCCGGCGTCGCGGGGATCAAAGAGGGCGACCGGGTCGGGATCGGTGTGGCCGCCGCCTGCGGCCAATGCAACGAATGCCGATCGGGTGACGCGCGGCACTGTATGGGCGTGCTGTTGGGGATGTTGGGCATCGGCCCGCTCGCGCCGCCGCACGGTGGCTTCGCATCTGCGATCGCGATCGATGCGACACGCCTCTATCCGATTCACAAAGACTTGAGTGACGAAGAGGCGGCGCTACTCGAGCCCGCCACCGTTGCGGTGCACGCACTGCGCAGGACCCCGTTGCGACTGGGCGACGCCGTCGTCGTGCTGGGCGCCGGCCCGATCGGCTTGCTCGTGTTGCAGTGCGCGCGCGCGGCCGGCGCGGGGACCGCAGTCGTCGTCGAACCGGATCCGCACCGTGCGCATCTTGCGGGCGAGTTGGGCGCCAGCTTGGTGCTCGATCCGACCGCCGCGGATTTCAACGAGCAGCTCGCGAAGCATTGCGGTTTGGCCGGTCCCGACCTCGTATTCGAGTGCGCCGGAATCCCGAGCACGATCGACCAGGCCGCCAACCTGGTGCGACGCGGGGGGACGGTCGCATTGGTGGGGCTTGCGAGTGTGCCGGCGGAGATTTCTCCGATGACGTGGCTCGCGCGAGAGGTCTCGATGGTGGCCTCGCTCGGGTATCTCCACGACGAATTCGACTACGCGATGCAACTGATCGCGGATGGGCGCCTGCGCGTGGTTCCGCTGCACACCGACACGGTCGGGCTCGATGGTCTGGACGCCGCTTTCAAAGATCTGTTGTCCGGTGGCGGCAACGTGAAGGTGTTGGTCGACCCACGCAGCAGCTGATCCGGGCGGCGAAAGCGGGATCGAATCGGCGGGGCTGCGATTCGCGGCACAGCGCGGGATCGCGCTATCGTCGGGGCCATGGACCCGCTTGCCGACCCCATCGCCCGCCCCGCGCTTCCCTCCGGCCTCGTTGCGTTCGTCAAGAAGGAGTGTCCGACCTGTGAAACGGTGGCACCCGTTCTCGAAGAACTCGCAGCGTCGGGTCGGCTGACGATCTACTGCCAGGACGATCCGCATTTTCCCGAGGGCCTCGGTGCCGAAGACGACAGCTCGCTTCACGTTTCGTGGCATCACGAAGTCGAGGTCGTTCCGACGCTCGTCAAAGTGACCGATGGCGTCGAGACCGGGCGCGTGATCGGATGGCATCGCGGCGAGTGGGAAGAGCTTTCGGGGCAATCCGACCTGGGGGCGGGGCTTCCCGAGCAGCGGCCGGGCTGCGGTTCGTTGTCGGTCGC
>JAJDAM010000233.1 GCA_029261905.1 Deltaproteobacteria bacterium | reverse complement strand
ACTGTGTCGGCATGTCGTACCGAAGGCACTCCAGGAACGCATCGGGAATCAAGCTCGGGTCGGCGACGCACTGTGCTCGCTGGTCGGGGTGCTCGGCGAGACGCATCAGCGAAGTTGCGAAGGTCTTCGGGAAGGTCTCGGCGCCACCGATGATGAACATCGCCATGTGAGATGCGATCGATTCGTCGTCGAGCTTCTTGCCGTCGAGTTCGATGTTGTTGAGCAAGTTCACGACGTCGTCTGCGTCCGACCCCTGCTTTCGACGTGATTGCGACAAACCGATGAAGTACCCGAACAATTCGCCCATCGCGGCGAGCCCGTCCGGGGTCATCCCGTCGGTGCCCTCTTCCCGCCCGAAGAAGCGCCAGACCAGATCGTTCAGCATGTCGCCGTCTTCCAGCGGGATCCCATTGACGATGCAGGCGACCTTGACGGCCACCTGGTTCGAAAATTCGCCCATGGCGTCGATCTCGCCCTTCTCCAATGCAGCATCGAGGCAACTGGAGGCGATCTCGCGCATGGTCGGCTCGAGGTGTCGAATCGCCGCCGGCGCAAAATGCTTTCGAACCTGCGAGCGCAGCTTGGTGTGCTGCGGCGGATCCATCATGTTGATCATCGGGGTGACCGGCTGGACCTTCGTCAGAAGGTGGGCCGAGGTCGTTCCGAGCGTGGCCGTGTAGTGCTTGTTGTCCATCGATGCGGCCCAGATGTCTTCGAACCGCGAAAGCGCCCAGGCATCGAATTGCTCGATGTGATAGCAGGGCGCCTCTTCGCGCAGCTTCGCGTAAATCGGGAGCGGGTCGCGCATGACATCCTGGGAAAAGGGGTTGTATTCGACCATGGGAAAGACTCCTGGGGACCGGCAGCCCGGAGAGGCTGGGGTGATTAAGAACGATACGTATAGTATCGTAATAGGTGCAGGTCCAGAAAGTTGGCCCGAGAACGCGTGATCCTGAGGATTGACATCACCGCCCGATTCGGGAGGACCTGGATCAGGTCGAGACCCCGGGCGAAACGCCCCACACACGGCGGTCCTCGAGACCCGCCCAGCGAGGAGCCTCCATGCGACTTCGCGGTCAATCGATCGGCGCGGGCGTTCGTACATCCGACAGCGGACGCGAAATGGATGGTCGCCTCTCCGCACGGGGTTGGAGATGAGCGGAAACGATCCGGCCGGCACCAGCGCGGGCCGCCCCCGCAGCGAGGAAGCCCACCAGTCGATTCTCGATGCCACGCTCGAGATGTTGGGCGAAGTGGGGTTTTCGGCGTTGACGGTCGAGGGTGTCGCCACGCGCGCGCGCGTGGGCAAGGCGACCATCTATCGACGCTGGCCTTCCAAATTGCCGCTGGTCGTCGAAGCGTTTGGCCAGCTGCCCGGACTCGAGGAAGTCGACACCGGAAATCTCGTCGAAGATCTGACCAAGATGTTGCGCAACTATCTGCAGAGCTTTTACTCGACACCGTTGGCGACGGTATTGCCGAGCCTGGCGGGCGAACGCGCCGTGAGTTCCGAGTTGTCCGAGCTGTTCGATCCGGTGATCACAGGTCGCCGGCAGCCGCTGATTCACGCACTCGAGCGCGGAGTCGCACGTGGCGAGCTGGCACCGGACCTCGCTCTGGATCTGGCAGCGGACCTGATCGTCGGACCGATTGCCGTCACGCTGTTTTTCAAGGGCCGCCGCGTGAGCCCGAAGATGGTGGGGCCGGCGGTGGAAATGGCACTACGAGGGATCGCCCCCCGCCCTTGATGCCGTCAGCGAAGACGCGCACGTGAGCGATCGCGAGCTTCGATTCGGCGACGGGAAGATCAGCGGCGTCATTGCGATGGCGTTGGGTGCGCTCTCGCTGCTCGCAGTCCTGTGCTTCCGATTCCCGGAACTGCTGACCACACCGGACCTGCGAGCGGTATACCCCGTGCCGCTGCTGCGCGGCGTACTGTTCGTCTCGATTCTGATCAGCCTGACGGCCTCGCTGATCAGCTTCGCCCTCAGCCGGTCCCGACTGCTGCCGGTGCTGGGTCTGACTTCTACTGCGGCGGCCATTGGCCTCGGAGGCGCCTGGGTCGAGACTCACGATCCAGGCGCGCAGGCCCGCTACCTCGGTCTCGATTGGTTCGTTCTCGATTTACTGCTGCTCGCGGTCCTCTTCGTGCCACTCGAGCGCGCGTTCAGTCTGCACCGAGCCCAACCGATCTTGCGTCGCGGATTCCGTACCGATCTCGCCCATTTCTTCGTCAGTCACTTGCTGGTCCAGGGGACCGTCCTGCTGACGATGGCTCCCGCGGCTGCACTGTTCGGGTGGGTGGTGTCGGCGGAATTCCGCACCGCCGTCCGCGGACAACCCATCGCGCTACAGGTCCTCGAAGCCGCGTTCCTCGCCGATCTGTTCCAATACTGGATCCATCGCTTCGCTCACAGCTCGAGCTGGCTGTGGCGATTCCACCGGATCCACCATTCGAGTTCACAGCTCGATTGGCTGGCCGGCTCGCGGCTGCACCTCGTCGATATCGTCATCACCCGCGCGGTGAGCTTCGTCCCGCTGTTCGTCGCCGGCTTTTCGGATGCGGCGATGACCACGTACGTCGTGTTGGTTTCGTTCCAGGCCGTGTTGATCCACGCGAACGTGGACTGGCGGTTCGGAAAGCTCGAATGGTTGTTCGCAACGCCCTTCTATCACCACTGGCATCACACGGCGGAGCCAGATGCGATCGACCGAAACTTCGCGGTACACCTGCCGGTGATCGATTGGTTGTTCGGCACGCTGCATCGACCGGCGCGCTGGCCGCGAACGTACGGGATCGATGGCGACCCGATTCCGGACAACTGGTTCGCGCACCTCGTTGCACCGTTTGCCAACACCGCCGAAACGGAGCCAGATCGCGCGCCATGACCGAGCAGGCTGCCAGTGGCATCGCCCCGACTGGATCAGCGCTGGATCGGCCGGCGTACATTCCAACACAACAACCCGATGAGCGACACTACGCTCAACAGTGAACCCGCTGCGCCGGCCGCAAAGCCAGGCGTCGCGTAGCGCCACTCGATTTCGTGTGGCCCTGCGGCGACGGCAACCGCCATCACGAAGCTGTCGGACCTCAATACCGGCACCGCCTGACCATCGACTGTTGCGGTCCACCCTGGATCCCAACTCTCGAGCACTCGAACGAAGCCCGCACGCGGTGCAACCGCCTGGATCGCGATTCGATCGGGTGCGGGGCGCGAATACTCGGCCAACGCCTCGACGTCGCCTACGCCCAGCGGTGCGGCCCCCTCGCCGTCCCGCGTGCGAGGCGGTTCGAGCATCATCGCGCTTCCCAGGTCGAACCCGTCGCTGGCGAGTCGATCGAGCATCGACGGCTCCGCCAGATAAGAGACCTGCGCTGTGTCGAAGAACGCTACGCGTGCCACAGGGTTCGGAATGACATAGACCGAGTAACGCTCTCGACCAAAGAGTGGCAGGTCTGTGCGGTTTCGACTGGTGACGATGAAGCGCACCCCCAGGTTCGCGAGCGCTGTCGCAGGCAGCGCCGAGCCCCGAATGTCCTGCACGTTGGTGTCGGAAGGCATTTGTGCCATCGCGAGCAGCGCGCGATAGGGGCGCGCGAGAATGATCGAGTCGAAAAAACCCACGTCATCGAAGCGACGATTGAAATCGAGTGAAAGGTTGTAGTCGACGGCCATTCTCTCGGCACCCAGATGTTCTTCGAAGATGGGCATCGCGGTCGGCATGCTCCGCAGCGTTCGCGGACGCGCGTAGAGAAACGGTTGATCGTGGAGGAACAGATCGCCGATGTGAATCGCTGCGAGGACGATTGTCGCCGCAATGCGCAGCGGCGCACTTCGCGTCCAACCCGACTGCAGCAACGCCTGACATCCAGCGCCCAGAGCGATGCACAACGCGAAGGTGGTCAAGTAGAGCAGTCGCGCCGGGCTGCGCAGATAGGTGCCGGGAATCCATTCGCCGAGCGTCTCGACGACCGGAAGCGCGAGAAACAACGACGCGACACCCAACACGGCGATGAATCGCAGCCGGTGATCCGTCGAATGTCGTGAACGGCTTCCAGTTGGCGCCTTCGTCCGATTCAGCCCTCGACTCAGCCATCCATTCAGCCATCCATTCAGCCCCCAGGCCAGCAATCCAATCACCACGGCCAACCACGGAACGACACCGACGTACGCGTAGGTGTCCCAGAAATACGCGGTACCGGGGAATCCGACGAACGGCTCCGCCGGGCTGCGGTGCACGGCCGATGGCCAGCCGTCCACCCACGGCGCCAGCAACGACAAGAGCCGCTCGTACGGAAACACCAGATCGTTTTGTGCGGCTGCCAGTGGCAGCGTCCGGGTGCTGCGGCCGAGCAGGCTGAGCATGGGCCACCAGACCACCAGCGTGGCGGCCGCACCCAGAACGATTGCGCCGACCGGGCGGAACGAATCACTCCACTCGCCCCGCGCAGCCGCCATCCACAGCAAATAGGCACACGTCGTCGCAACCGCATAGGCGGGCAATTGTGGATGACCCGCCAACACCGTGAACGCAGTGCCTACCGCCAACGCGAGCAGTGCAGAGGATCGTTGCCCACTGCGCATGGATCGCTCTGCCAACCACAGCAGCATCGGAAGTGCCGGATACGCTTCGAGCAGCGGAAGATGTCCGACCGTGACCCGCGCCGCATAGAAACCCGCACACGCAAACGTCCACCCGGCGAGAGCCGAGGCTGCGGGATTCCAGCCGATGATCCGGCCGTAGAGATAGGTGAATGCCGCGGCCAACAACGCGGAGAGGTTTACACCAACCGTGAACGAGAACACTGGATCGATCGCCAGGATCATCAATCGGGTCGGAATCCACGGGAAGTTCTGCAGGTTCGACCAGAATGGCGTCCCCAACAGCTCACGCGGGTACCAGCCCGAGAACGATCCGGACGACCCGAGTTCGTGGACGAACTCGATCCGCCGCAAATGCAGGGCCCAGAAATCCATCCCGTGCAACGTGGTGTCACCGTCCCACAGCGAAGGCGGGAAGTACACGGCGACTACGCCGCACAACATCGCGACGAAAGCCGCGCCCGAGAACAGTCGCGAGCTCGGGATCCTGGCGGAATCGAACGAGGCGGATTCACTCATTCGGGTAGATTCACATCACCCGCTGAAGGGGTCTGCGCGCGCTCGAGGTTCGTGCGCGCGGGATCGAGCTGTGGATCCGCGCGCAAGGCTTCTCGGAACGCCTCGAGCGCGGATTCGGACTCGCCGCGATCGAGCAGAAGCTCACCCAGCGCGTTGTGTGCCTCCGCATCATCCGGATGCATGACCACCGTCTGCCGGTAGACGAGCAGCGCATCGTCGGGCCGACCGTCTGCAACCAGCGCCGCGCCCAGTTTTCTCCATGTGCTCGTCCGTGTCGAACCGGCCTGAATCGCATTCATGTAGTGTCGAGCCGCACCCTCAGTATCTCCCTTTTGCGAAAGTGCATCGGCCAGGTTGATGTGTGCGCTGTTGCGCATCGGCTCGATCGCGATCGCCGTTCGAAGCGAAGTGATCGCCTCGTCTACTTTCCCTTGGCTGAGTAGCGTTGCGCCGAGGTTGTTGTAGGCCACCGCGCTTCTCGGTTCGCGCGCCAATACCGACTCGTACATCTCCACGGCCTCATCGAGCCTGCCGACGGACTTCAGCGAGTTGGCGAGATTGATCCGCAGATTGTGCGCTTCGGGATCTGTCTCGAGCGCGAACTGGTAATGACCGATCGCTGTCTCCAGCTCTCCACGCGCACGGTATTCGTTGGCCAGGTTGTACCGGATCTTCGGGTTGCGTGGGATCAGATCGACGACTCGTTCGAACAGCGTGACCGTATCCTGCCAGTAGTGCGCCTGTTGATGCGACGCCACCCCGAGAGCGAGCAGTGCCGATGCGACCACCCCACCGACCACCGCGATCGTCTTCGCGGCTCGGTTTCTCGCGACCCCTTCGGCGCACGCCCAGACGATGGCGATGAAAACCCCAATCGCCGGAACGTACGCATAACGGTCTGCGAGTGCCTGATTTCCGACCTGTACGATGCCGATCGTCGGCACCAACGTACCGACGAACCAAAGCCAACCCACCGTGAGATAGCGGCGCCGCGTTGCGACCAGCGATAGAACGATCAGGAGTGCAGCCGAAGCCACCACCTGCCACAGCTCGAGCCCGGTGCCGCCCGCGGCCGGTGCATAAGGGTGTGGGTAGTGCATCGTGAGCTCGCTGGGCCACACGAGTTTCCCGAGATACCGCACGTACGCGACACTTGCATTCGCGCCGCGCTGCCACCACTCGATCGCCTCGCTCGCTCGCACCGTCGAGCGTTGCACCTGGAGCGTCATCCAACTCGAGGCAAGCGACAGTGCGAGAAGCGGCAGCTTCTCCAGCACGAGAAAACCGAACGATCGCGGCGCGCACGACGGCGTTGCCTGGTGTGGATCCGTCGGCCCCCATGGAATCCGACGCAGCGGCCAGTAATCCAGCAGCATGAACACCAGCGGCAACGTCACCAACATCGGCTTCGAGAGCAGCCCTGCGGCCAGGAGCAGCGCTGTCCCGAGGTAGCGGAGCACACCGCCGCGCCGCGCATACGCGGCGTAGCTGGCCATCGACAGAATCCAGAAGGTCGTACTCAATACATTCTTGCGCTCGGCGATCCAGGCGACCGACTCGACGTTCAACGGGTGTACCGCGAACAACGCGGCGACTACCGCGCTCGGAGTTCGCGCACCGGTCAGTGATGTCAGTACGACGAACAGCAGTACAGAATTCAACATGTGAATCACCACGCTGCTGAGGTGATGGGCTCCATAGTCCGCTCCGAACAGGCTGCGGTCGAGCATGTGCGACATCAATGTGAGCGGAAAATAATTCGACGCGAAGGGCGCCGAAAACGCCCATCGGATGCCTTCAGCGCTCAATCCGTGGTTCAGGTGGTCGCTGCCGGACACGTAATGCCGATCGTCGAACCGAATCAGATCGAACTCGGCAGTCTGCAGATAAACCGCGGCGACTGCGAGGACGAGCGCAAGGGCGATCGCGAAGCTGGGGCCCCTCGAGCCGTACCCCGAAGGCCGGCTCGCCGCATCTTTAGAACCCGTCGTCTGCACGTGCCGAGTCTAGGCGCCCCGGACAACGGTCGCAGGGCACCGGCTGTTTGGATACCGACACGCCCGCGATCGCGTACGCCGTTTGTTCTGCCGTTCGATCCGGCAGACCGAATTACGACCGAAAGTGAACCCGCTCGCTAGGCAGAGACAGTCGCAGACGTACGCGATCGACTTGGGAATCGATGCGACGGGCTTTGGTCAGAACGCGTACTGCCATCCCACCCAAAACCGCCAATCGGTCTCCAATTGTGGTCCATCGAGACTCTGGTGGATCGGGAATCCCGCTTCCGCTCCGAAACGATGGTCCCCGAGAGGCCCGAGCGGCACGATGACATTGACGCCACCCAACAGGTCCAGCCGGTTTCCGCCCCGCCGATTCGGGTCCGCGGTGGGCACTGCGTTGGCGTTCAACCGGTCGTCGCTGCCGTCGATGTTGCCCCACCAGTGCCACGCAACGCGCGCCGAGGCACTCAACCACTTCGTCAGCGGGTGAGCGACCCAGAGGGTCGTGTCGACTCGGTTCCCCAGCCGATAGTGGTTCTTGTTTTCGTCCAACCGAATCGTCCCGATCGCCTGGGTGCCCCACGATAGCCACGACGTCTTTCCCGTGTAGGTCATGCCGGGAAGCAGATCGAAAGTCCCGGATCCGATCTGCATCGGGTAGGGGAGCCGTCCTTCCATCAGCCCCATCGGGGAGGGCAAGCCGTCCTCCTCGCGAATGGGGCCGGTCGGAAAACTGACCGCGGCATTCAAGTGCAGGTGGTGGGTTTCGTTTTCGAAAACCGTGAACAGACCACCGAGCTTGAGATCGCCAGGACCGTCGGATTTCGTCGTAAAGCGCTGACGGGTCCTGACCACGTGATCCATGCTGAGTTCGACGTACGGAATCATTGCGGTCAACGTCACCCAATCGGTAGGTGCGTACATCAGACCGAGCATGTGCATCTCCATGTCCATGTCTTTTGGTGAAACCGGAAAATCCTGCAGTACATCGCCCAGGCTCTGGCCGTTGTTGCCGCGGCGGTTTCCATCCATTCGCATCCGCGCGTACCGGTACGAAGCCATGAACTCCCCGGCCGGGTGGGGGTGGTCGCCCATCACGCCGATCGGCGC
>JAJDAM010000232.1 GCA_029261905.1 Deltaproteobacteria bacterium | reverse complement strand
CGCCAAACATCGCGAACAGCTGCTGCCGTGGAATCAACAACTCGACCGCCGCCTCGACCAGATCCGCGCAGCGATCGAACGGCTGGACGCAATCGAAGCGACCTGGGAAGCCACCGCCGCAAATATCGAACCCGATCGGTCGACCGGGCCCACCGCGACTCGCATTGCCGCCGTGCGCGGTGAAGTGGCGCGGGGGCGGGCGACTGTGATCGAGCAGCGTGAACGGGCCCTCACGGTTCGGCTCAAGCTGGTGGATCCGAGCACGGAGCTGTCGTCCACGCTCGAGCAGGTGGAGACCGCCACAGCCCTACGCCTCGAAGAGGTGCTTCGCGCGCAGCAATCGCCACTGTGGGCGACCGTTTCTCGCAATCTGCTGCGCGAAGAATGGCCGATGCTGGGGCCGCACCTGATCGGTCGGTTCCATGAAAGCCTCAGCTATGCCAGCGAACAGGTCCGCACGGTAGTCCTACAGCTCCTGGTGTTCGCCCTTCTCGTCTGGGGGTTGCGATCCCTGCGCGACCGGGCCCGCGAGCGGGCTGAGGAGGACTACGACCTTCGGCGTGGACAGGAGGTCTTCGAGCACCCGTGGGCAATGGCCTTCGTGCTGACGATCATCGCCACCTCTTCGATCCATCCTCTAGCGCCGCGAAGCGGGGCCTTCGCTGCGATCGTGATCGTTGCGTTGGCGATCTTGCGGATCGGAAAGCCTTTCATGCCGCAGGCAATGGCCCCATTGGCGTGGGGGTTCATCGCGTTCTTTCTGATCGATCGGTTCCGCGACCTTCTCGACACGACGCCCACGATCGACCGCTTGATATTCGTGATCGAAATGCTCGGCGCGCTCGCGTTGTTGCTATGGCTTCGGCACCCGAGTCGGGTCATCGAGATCCCGCGACGACTGCGACACGCCAAGTTCGTCCGCCTGCTCGCTGTCGCAATGCGCTTCTCGGTAGGGATCCTGGTGTTCGCCATCGTCGCCGATCTGGCGGGTTGGAGTGACCTCGGAACGTTGGTCGGAAGCAGCGTCTTGCGCGGTGGTTATGTGGGCTTCTATTTGTTCGTGCTCTACATGATCCTGCAGGGATTGTTGGGCTTCGCGCTGGTGCTGTGGCCGCTACGGCTGCTGCGATCGATTTCGACGCATCGCATGCTCGTCCGCCGCAGGATCGATTGGGTGTTGGGTCTGGCAACGGGCGCGTTGTTCTTCACGGTTCTGTCGGCACAGCTCGGGGTACTCGGCCCCGCAATGAGTGGGATCGAAGAAGTCCTCGGAGCGGGGGTCTCGCTGGGCGCACTGTCGATCTCAGCCGCGGATGTCATCGCGTTCGGACTCACCGTCTGGTTCTCGTTCATGCTCGCCCGGCTGGTCGACTTCGTTCTCAAAGAAGACGTCTTTTCGCGGGTGAAGACGGGGCGCGGAGTTCCGTACGCGGTATCGGGCCTGGTGCGATATTCGCTCATTTTCCTCGGCTTCTTGACCGCGTTGGCGGCAGCGGGGCTCGAGCTGACGAAACTGACCGTCGTCGCGGGTGGACTCGGCGTCGGCATCGGGTTCGGCCTTCAGAACGTAGTAAACAATTTCGTGTCTGGCTTGATTCTGTTGTTCGAACGTCCGGTCCAGGTGGGCGACACGATTGCGTTGACGGATGCATGGGGCGCGGTGATCCGCATCGGAATCCGTGCCAGCGTGATTCGGACTTTCGACGGGGCCGAGGTCATCGTGCCCAACGGCATGCTGGTCTCCGAGAAGGTCACGAACTGGACCCTTTCGGACAAACACCGACGCGTCGAGGTCGACGTCGGCGTTCAGTACGGGACGCCCGCCCAACGCGTGATCGACCTGCCCGTCGGAGTGGCTCGCCAGAACCCGAACGTGATCGACGAGCCCGAGCCCAAGGCCTTTTTCATCGGCTTTGGCGATAGCTCGCTCAATTTCAAACTTCGCGCATGGATCGAGGGCTTCGACGACGGCTACTCGACGCGCAGCGATCTATCGGTCGCCGTGCAGCAGGCCCTCGCCGACGCCGACATCACGGTCCCGTTTCCGCAGCGCGATCTGCACGTCATCAACCTTCCGGCGAGCACGACATCTGCACCGAAATAGGGCGTCACCGAGAAGCGTCTCTTGCCGGAGTTCTCTGGGGTGGTTCGCAGGTCCCGCAAACCCGCTCGCCGGTCGGCTCACTCGGAGCGCTTCCGTTTTTCGAGTTCACTGCGCGCGCGGCGTCGTGTCGCGGAATCCGGGTGCGTGTCGGCGGCGCCATTCAGTGCGCGGTCCGCCGTTGGAGTTCTGATGCGCCCGAGGCTTCTGATCGCCGCGAAGCGTACCTTGTCGACATCGTGCGACAACGCGTCTGCGAGCGCCGGCTCGTCGCCCTGCTGCCCGAGTGCCAGGGCTGCAGCCGCAGCGACATCCGCATTCGAATCGTTCAGTAGCGCGGCGATCGGTGGCCGCAACGCGGGTTGGGAACGCGCTCCGGCCGCACGGATCGCGGTGATGCGGTCCCGCGTCGGCTCCGGCGTCGCGAGTAGCTGGACCCAGTGCGGTGTTCCGGCTACGAGTCCGCGGCGTTCCAGCTCGGCGAGAAGCGCACAGCGCACACCCATCGACGTCGCGGGATCTTCGACGATCCCCAGCAACGCGGGTAGATCAGCACTGCTGACGAGCGCGCCCGGTTCTGCCACCGCGAGTTCGCGAACCGCCGAAGCGGCGAGATCGGCGTCTTTCGAATCGAGCAGCGCAAGCGTGGCGAGACGCATCATTTCGTCTGCACTCTCCGGCCGCTCCGCCGCCGCGACGTAGTTCCGAACGGCAGTCAGCAGCGACTCGCGCGTCGCCGGTCGCAGCGGGTAGACATCGCCGTGCTCTTGCAGCGACACCCAGTCGACCGCCCCCGCGCGCGCAAGCTCGCCGAGTTCGCGCTTTCGCTCGATGCGGAGCAGGAACAGCAGCGCCTCTTGTCCAGCCTCGAACGCCGCGACTCCGTGGCCGTGCTGTACGAAGCGAACCGTATCGCTCGCGAAGTTCCCTTTCAACACGTCGAGCACTTCCGCCTCGACGCCGGGCCGACGCGTCGTTCCATCGTCGGTTGCGATCGAAACCGAATACTCGCTGGCGAGGATTCGGGCGTGAACGACCAGATCGGCCTCCGCGACGAATCCCGCCAGCGTCTTCGTGCCGTAGACGACGTGCGCACTTGCTGTCGCAGCACACAACCAGACCGCGAGGCCGCAACCGAGCCTCATCCTCTCACTTCTGGTTTTCACCCCGGTTACGTGCGCGGATTCAGTCGTGGAGATCGTCCAGTAGCGGAACCAACGCATCGGTGATCGACGGATCTACGCTCTGCCCGACGTTGTTCTGGAACACCGTATTGCAGTCGATATTCGGGAAGAACGGGCAGAACTGCGGCACACCGGCCAGAATGAATGGCGCACAGGCATGGCACGAGTCGTCCCATTTCGCTTCCGGAACTTGATAGCCGATCTCGTCGTTGCCCAGGCCAATGATGAACGTGTGCTCGGCACCCGTCATGTGATCGCGGTAGACCTCGCCGATCTGCGGGTCGAGTTCGGTCGGAACCACCGCGAAGCTCGCTTCATTGATCCGAAACGCACCGACTTCAGTGTGGAGATCTTCGCCGAGTGCCTGCGGAAGCGTGTCGAAGGGTGGCGGAAACGGGAAACCGACGCTGCCGTCCG
>JAJDAM010000231.1 GCA_029261905.1 Deltaproteobacteria bacterium | reverse complement strand
CATCAGCAGCTGAACGAAGGCAGAGACCTTCGAGCTGGCGACCGGGAGCAGATGAATGAGCGCCATCGACAACGTAACGCCGAGATTCGTGAACCCCTGGACGGGCTCCTCTCCCGCGTTCCAGACCAGCCCGTTGCCGCTGCTCAGATTCCGCGCGTACTGCATCGAGATCATCGCATCGTCCCACAACGTGAAGATGCGCTCGTCGCTGTGCACGAAGCTCGTACGGAAGATGTACTGCGATCCCCATGCGAACTGGAAGCTGACCAGAAAGACCAGCGTCCAGAGCGCGAACCTGTTGGCACCGCCCGGCACGGGCTCAGCCGCGGGCGTGGTCACGTTGGAGGCGTAGCCGCCTCGCCTGCGCTGTCACACCGGCGGCGGACAACATCAGTGCCAACACAGCCGTTCCCCCGAGCGATAGCCCGGGCACGGCGGGTGGCACGCAGTCGACGATCGGGGCGTTTTCGCAACCGGAAATTTCGTCGCAGCTTTCCGCCGTGCAGATGTCTCCATCGTCGCAGAACTCCGCCATCGGAACATGGATGACTTGGTCCGCACTCTCGTCGCACGCATCGAACGTACAAAGGACACCGTCATCCAGCAACGGCGCAGTCCCTGCCTGACAACCGAGTACGGCATCGCAACTCTCATCGCCGTCACAGTAGGCACCGTTCGAACACGCTGCGTCGTCGGGCGTGTGGTCGATACTGTCGGTCAGCTCATTACACGAATCGAGCGTACAGACGATTCCGTCATCGAGCGGCGGAGGGGTGCCTGCCACACAATCGATCTGTGGGTCGCAGGTTTCGTCGCCGTCGCAAAAATCCCCGTTCGCACAACTGGCATCGTCGGGTATGTGGACGATGGTATCTGCCTGTTCATCGCACGAATCGAGTGTGCAGTCGACCAGGTCATCGACCACCGGCGGCGTTCCCGGCTCGCAGCCGCTGACGGGGTCGCAGACCTCGGGCCCATTGCAGTAGAGCGCATCGTCACAATTCAACGGCGTTCCCCCACCGCAGGACCCGGCCAGGCAGAACTCGTAGCCATTGCAGACGTCCGAGTCCCAACACGGCGTAAAATCCGCGCTGGTCGGATTGAAGCAACCGGTGACCGGGTCACATTCGTCGTCCGTACAGAGATCCGCGTCGTCGCAATCGAGTGGCGCCGTTCCAACACACAGACCGGTATCGCAGCTGCTGGCCGTGCTGCACACGCTGGCATCGTCGCAAGGGGTCCCCTGAGGATTCAACGTCCAGGTCTGGCTGGGCCCCTGGAATTTGACATCGATGCAATCACAGGTCTCGCCGGTCGAAATGTTGGCCTGGTTGTAGAGGGCCTTCGCTTCCACCTGATTGAGGCATCCATGTGACGCCGCGGCAGACGCAAACATCAGCGCACAAGAATCGTCGCTGCGATGCGCAAGACCCGCGTTGTGACCACGCTCGTGGCCGATCACCATTCCGCGCACGTTTACCGGCGCGGTCAGCGATACCACGAACACGTTGCCCGGTTGCGGAGCGCACCCGATCGTGTTGGGAACGGGCGCTCCACACCACAGGATATCCTGCACGAAAATCGCAACGCGGCTGCCCTGGGTCGCTCCCCAATCGAGCACCTGGAACAGCTCCGTCTCGTCATCGATGACGGCCAGATCGTTCGCGAGCCCGCCGCTCGACGTATACAGGTAGGGCTGTGGCCCCCCTTCTGTCGTGGTCCCGAGATCCGTACACGTCGGAACGTCGATGCCGGTGTCCTGTGATCCGTGAAAATAGTCGTGGACCGTATCGAGGTAGCCGCCGAGTTCGGCGGCTGACATCTGCCCCGCAACCTGGTCGTGAATGATGAACCGAATCCGATCCTCTTTGAGCGGCGCATCCACTGCCCAGGCGGGACGTGCATCAGCGATCGAGACGACGAACGAGATCACGACGAGAAGGCGGAACACAAAGTGCATTGCGTCGCGCCGCTCGGCTCGTCTCATCTCGTGACCGGTTCTCGGCGAAGAACGCTCGCTGCGCCTCGAGACGCCGCCCGCTCGTGAAGCGTCCGTGCGGACTCGAGGTGCTTCGACAATTGATCGGATTGGGCGGCCGCGGCCCCTGCAGCCCCTGCACCCCTGTCGCCGATACCGGCTTCCAGCTCGCTCAGTACGACAGCGGCTTCGGGTCTGCCCGACACGGCGAGCCCGGTGATGGCGCTGCGCCGCAGCACCCCTGCCAAAGATGGACCTTCGAGTGATTGGAACCGCCAGCCTGGATCGGGTCGTGTGTCGCGCGCCATCGCCGCGATCAGGGCAAGTGCCGCCGGATGGCTCTCGGCGAGATTCCCGAGTGCAACCGGGAGAGAGACCTGCGCCTGATACATACCCGACGAGACTTCGCCGCCAGGCCGACGGGACGCGAAGTCCGCCAGGTGCCGGTACGCATCCGGGTTTTCGCTGGCACCCAATGCGAGGACGATGTTCGCCCAGTACGCCTGCTCGGCTTCATCCAGGAGCATCTCTCCCAGGCGCTCGACCGCGATCGATTCCAGCCGATCGTCGTTCGTGATCGGATATCCCTCGATGTAGATCTGACGAACGCGCGCTTCGATTTCAGCTGGCGAAACAGCCGACGCAGCCCCAGTGCCAACAAGGAGGGCTATCCAAGTCGCCAGCGCCGGCGCAAGCCACGCGATCTTCCGAACTGACCCACATCGATTCATCTGAACCCCACCAACCGGCATTCTGCAGAGCGCGCTTCCGACGGCAAAACAGAATACCACGAGTTCGATACTCGATTCTCGCAATCCGAGTGCTTGCAGTCCGAATCGAAGATTCCGACTACCCTCGAAGAGGCTGCCCGCCGCTGCCGGTTGCTGACGGGGGATGCATCGACGGGTGAGACGTCATCAGGGATCCGACGACCACCGGTAGTAGACATCCGGTTCATTTTCCGGTGGTGGACTGGTGCCGAACTTCGTGGCCACGAAGCCTCGAGACTCGTAGAAGCGGCGGGCGCGCTCGTTTCGTTGGAGCGTGACCAATTCGAGACCATCCGGGTGAAGGCCCTTCGCGTGGGCGAGCAGCAGGCTTCCGACTCCCACCCCCCAGACCTCCGGATCGACGAACAGATGGTCGATCGTCGACCCTTCGAGAGCCAGCATTCCGATCACCCGATCCGCCTCGACCGCGACCCAGACCTCGCAGCTCTCGCAAATCGAGTCGCGAAAGAAACCCAGCGCGTCGTCGAGCGGGTGGCGCTGGTCCTCGCGAAACCAGGTATATGCAGCCCGCTGAGACGCCTGCCACATGCGCCCGGTAGCCTCGATCTCAGATGCATCGATCCGCCGAATCGTCGGCACATTCATGGTCCCGCTCTCCGGACGCGATTGCTTTCGCTCCCAGAGTAGTGGAATCCTCTCTGCGGAACCCCGGACGGATTCAACCCGGGAGCCGAAGAGGTAGACTCGCCGACATCCGACCCGATGTCCGAGTCCGGCCCGCCCATCGTTGCGACAGCCAAGGAGAATCAGGCATGGCGATCGTCACCCCCATCGACACAATGCCCGGTCAACGGAGGCGGCTGTGCCTGTCCAGTCCGGCGACGGGCGAGACCATCGGTGCCATCGAAGTCCAAAATGCCGACGACGTGGCCGCGGCCCTGGAAGTGGCCCGCAAGGCTCAACCAGCCTGGGCGGCGACTTCGTTCGAGGAACGCGGGCGTGTACTGCAACGCGCTGTTCGCGTGCTGGTCGATCGCCAAGACGAGTTCATCGACGTCGTTCTGCGCGAATCGGGAAAGCCCCGGACCGAAGCGTTGATGATGGAGATCTTCGCCGGCTGTGACGCACTGACCTACTGGGCAAAACGCAGCGGCCAGATTCTCCGCACGGAGAAGCGCACACTTCACGGAGTGATGCGTTTCATGAAACGGCTGCGGATCGTATACCAGCCATTGGGCGTCGTGGGTGTCATCAGCCCGTGGAACGGTCCGTTCATCTTGTCGCTGAATCCGACCGTGCAGGCGCTGATGGCCGGCAATGCCGTCTTGCTGAAACCCTCCGAGGTCACTCCCAGCTCGGGTGCACTGGTCGGCGAATTGTTCGAAGCGGCGGGGCTGCCCGAGGGCTTGCTGACGGTACTCACCGGCGATGGGGAAACCGGCGCCGCGCTGGTCGAAGCGGGTGTCGACAAGATCTCCTTCACCGGCAGTGTCGCGACCGGGCGATCCGTCGGCGAAGCGTGCGCGCGACAGCTGATCCCGTGCACCCTCGAACTGGGCGGCAAGGATCCGATGATCGTTTGTGACGATGCCAACGTCGACAACGCGGCCGGCGGAGCGGTGGCCGGTGCCTTCATGAACGGCGGACAGTACTGCTGCGGAACCGAACGCGTCTATGTCGTCGATTCGATCGCCGACGAGTTCATACAAAAAGTGGTCGAACGTGTGGCGAAGCTGCGGCAGGGAAACGACGGCGAGTTCGATGTAGGTGCGATCTTCTGGGATCGCCAACTCGAGATCATCGAAAGCCACGTCGACGACGCCACATCCAAGGGCGCAGTGGTGCTCGCGGGAGCGCGCCGCAATCCGAACCTGTCAGGCCTCTACTACGAGCCCACTGTGCTGACCCAGGTGGATCACGACATGCTGGTGATGCGAGACGAGACCTTCGGCCCGGTGCTACCGATCATGCGGGTGAAGGACATCGACCAGGCGATCTTGCTCGCGAATCAGACCACCTATGGACTCGCCGCCAACATCTGGACTCAGGACAAGCGCAAGGGCATTGCGCTGGCGAAGCGGCTGCAGGCGGGCAGCGTCTGCATCAATGACATGGCCATGACGTACGGAGCGCCCGAGGCTCC
>JAJDAM010000230.1 GCA_029261905.1 Deltaproteobacteria bacterium | reverse complement strand
TGGCCGATCGGCTCGGAGAGATCGCGAAATAGGCGGATCGCACCCCGATCCGCGCGGATCGTCAGATCGCCCCACGAGCCCGGAGCGCCGTCGAGATCCCGCGAAAAGCCTGCTGCCAGTGGGTGTCCGCGTGCTTCATGCGAGGTCCGGGTGAGTTGTGATAAAAACCCGGGTGTCCAGGCGGGCCATCTCTCGAACCCACTCTCCACTCAAGAGGCGCGTGCCACGGGTCGTTCCTCGCAAGGACCGAGGAGGATCATGACGGCTTTCGGCGCGACTGAAGTGTTGAATCAGGGGCCCGCACAGCAGGAGTTCCTCGCCGATGTGCTGGCGGGAATGAGACAGCCCAATCGCGCGTTGCCCTGCAAATATTTCTACGACGAGCGAGGATCCAAGCTCTTCGATGAGATCTGCGAACTCGACGAGTACTACCCGACGCGCACCGAGCTTCGCATCATGGACGAATACGCGCAGGAGATTGCCGATCAGATCGGCAGCGGCGTCCGCCTCGTCGAGTACGGCAGCGGCAGCAGCATCAAGACCCGTATCCTGCTCGATCATCTCGATTCACCGGCGGCGTACGTACCGGTGGACATCTCGCAAGAGCACCTGCAAAACACGGCCGACGTGCTGAACGCTGCATATCCCGAAATAGAGATCCTTCCGGTCTGCGCCGACTTCACCGATCGCTTCGAACTGCCCAAGCCGGCTGTCGAGCCGAGTCACAGCGCGGTGTACTTCCCGGGTTCGACGATTGGCAACCTCGAGCCGGAAGAGGCGGTTTCACTGCTCATGCAGATCTCGTCGCTTTGCGGCCGAGGTGGCGGTCTCGTCATCGGGATCGATCTGGAAAAGGACGTTTCGGTTCTGGAAGCTGCCTACAACGATGAGGCGGGCGTGACCGCCGCGTTCAATCTGAATCTGCTTCGTCGTATCAACCGCGAACTCGGCGCCGATTTCAAAATAGGCGAGTACGAGCACTCTGCACGCTACAACGAGGACCTCGGCCGAATCGAAATCGATCTCGTGAGCCAAACGGACCAGAACGTCACCATCGACGGGGAGAGCTTCGAAGTCGAGGCCAACGAGGCCATCTGCACCGAGTACTCGCACAAGTACACGATCGATGGGTTCGCCACGCTCGCTGAAAAAGCGAATCTGACGCTCCACCGGCACTGGACCGACGAATCCGAGTGGTTCGGGGTATTGCACTTCGTTACCACGAGCTGATCGAGCCCGGGCCGTGGCATTTCTGGAACTCTCAAATGTGTCGAAGCAGTACGGCGAACTCACCGCGGTTTACCCGCTCGACCTCTGCATCGAGGCCCACGAGACCTGCGCGCTGATCGGCCCGAGTGGTTGCGGGAAATCGACCCTCTTGAAGCTCGCACTCGGACTTCTCCACACAGACACCGGAACAATTCAGATAGCCGGCGAGCGTTTGTCAGAATCCAACGTCATGGTGCTGCGTCAGCGGATCGGATACGTGATCCAGGACGGCGGATTGTTCCCACACATGACGGCCCGACAGAACGCCACCGTGATGGCCCGATTTCTCGAGTGGGACGAAAGCCGGATCGCCGCTCGGCTCGAACGGCTCACCGAACTCGTGCGTCTACCGAATGATCTGTTGGATCGGTATCCGCTCCAGCTGTCCGGTGGCCAGTGCCAGCGGGTGAGCCTGATGCGGGCGTTGATGCTCGACCCGGATCTGCTGTTGATGGACGAGCCTCTCGGTGCGCTCGACCCGATGATCCGGCGCGATCTCCAGATCGACTTGCGCCAGATCTTTCGCGAACTCGACAAGACGGTAGTGATCGTGACCCACGATCTGAACGAGGCCGCCTACTTCGCCGATGAGACGGTCTTGATGCGAGACGGTCGGGTCGTACAGCGGGGCTCGATCGCGAGCATGATCGATCAGCCAACCGATGAATTCGTGACGCGCTTCATCACTGCACAGCGCGCGACCCTGATGGGAGTGAAAGAAGGAGTGACAGCACGAGAAGCACAGGGAGAAGCACCCTGATCCGTTGGGCTGCCGCTGCGGTTGGACTGCTCGTACTGGCATTCACACCGCTCTCGTGCGATCGCGAGGGGGTGAAGATCGGGTCCAAGAAATTTACCGAGTCCATCATCCTCGGCGAGATGATCAGCATTCTGGTGGAAGACGCCGGTACGTCCGCGACCCACTATCGGGAGCTGGGCGGAACCCAGCTGGTCTTCCAGGCGCTTCGCAACGGCGACATCGACATCTATCCCGATTATTCCGGAACCATCCGGTCGGAGATTCTGGCCGGCCGTGCGATGGCAGATGACACCGAAATCGCTGCGGCGCTACGAGACATGGGCGTGTCGATGAGCCGCCCGCTGGGGTTCAACAACAGCTATGCGCTGGGCATGAAGAAGTCGCGAGCCAAGGAGCTGGGCATCGCGCGGGTCTCGGACCTCGGGCGTTTCCCCGACCTGCTATTCGGCTTCAGCAACGAGTTCATGGACCGCGACGATGGTTGGCGCAATCTGCAACGGGAATACGAACTGCCGCAGCGGGACGTGAGAGGGCTCGATCACGATCTCGCGTATCGACAGCTGCGACTGGGCGCGCTGGACGTCATCGACCTCTACACGACCGATGCGAAGATCGAACTCTATGACCTGGCGACTCTGGAAGATGACCGCGCCTATTTTCCTCGCTATGACGCGCTGCTCTTGTACCGAAACGACCTGCCCAGCCGGTTTCCCGAAGTCGTCGATTCTGTTCTCCGACTCGAAGGAAAGGTCTCGCGGGATGAGATCATGTCGGCGAACGGACGCGTCGTGTTCGACCGCGTTTCGGAACTTCGCGTTGCGGCAGAATTCGTGTCGAACCGGTTCGGAATCGATCGGGAAGTCTTCGACCAGACTCCCGCTGATCGGATTCGGGCGCGAACGCTCGAACATCTCGATCTGGTACGTCAGTCGCTGATTCCCGCGATCCTGATTGCGATCGCGTTGGGAATCTGGGCCGCAAAGAGCCCACGGTTCGGCCAGGTCATTCTCGCCGGGGTCAGCATCGTACAGACGATCCCTGCGCTCGCGCTGTTGGTGCTGTTGATGCCTCCGATTTCATTTCTCGGCCTCGCGAGCGTCGGGCTCGGCTCGGCGACCGCGGTCACCGCGCTGTTTCTGTACAGCCTGTTGCCGATCGTCCGGAACACCCACGCGGGCCTCAACGATATCGCGGAAGAGATTCGAGACTCGGCGGCGGCACTCGGATTACCCGGGCGCTTTCGTCTGCTTCACGTCGAGCTGCCCCTCGCGTCTCGTAGCATCCTCGCCGGTATCAAGACGGCCGCCGTGATCAACGTCGGGTTCGCGACGCTGGGTGCACTGATCGGTGCG
>JAJDAM010000229.1 GCA_029261905.1 Deltaproteobacteria bacterium | reverse complement strand
GAGTAGAAGCCCTTGGCTTTGCGCCGGTACAACGCAACGAGGTCCGGATACAGCCGCTGCAACCCCTGCCGGGGCGGTTCCACCAGCAGATACATGCCCTGCGGTTCACCGTTCAGTGTCAAGCGCACGTACCGCACCGCGGTCGGGTACAGGCCCAGATCGGCGAAGACGCGGTAGCCGAAAAGCGAAACGAACTGGTGTGGATCGTGAATCATCGCCATCAAGAAGAGTTTCTTCATGGCGACGCCGTCGCCGAACGGTTGCTCGCGAACCAGATCGATGACGAAGTTCAGCTTCTCGCCGTTGCGCAGTGTCGTCGCGCCGCGCAGCCGCGCCGTGGCCGGAAGGTAGGGTCCATCGGCAAACTGGATGAAGGCATCCGTGCGTCGCTGCTTGAGCCGCGTGCGGTTGCGCTTGTCGAGCCGCAGGCGCAGCTCGTCGGGATCCAATTCGAGGTTCACGTGCGTACCCTCACCGCGCACGTCGGCGAGTTCAGCCTCGATGACACTCGGGTCGAACGAATGCAGGGTCCGTCGCAACTTTTTGTCCGCGACGAACAGCTGCTCGGGCAAACTGCGTTCGCGCGGCGGCGACAGATCGCTGAACATCGACAGCGCCACGACGACCGCGAGCACGACCAGCGTACCGCCGAGCCAGGGCCCGTAGAGCCGAAGGTCGTTCACGGGAGGTTGCTCACTGAGGGCCACTCACTGAAGGTCACTCACCGAAGGTCTCTCATCGCGCGACTCGCTCACTCATCGACACGCAGCGACGCGCCGAGTCCATCCGCCAGGCAGCAGTGCACATACTTCGAGCAACGCGCAAGCCGAGGCTTCAACGGAAACAGCAACCGCCGCACGTGTACGTCGTCTTCGGGAAGCGTTTTCACCTCGACCACAGCGATCCGATCGAGCGAGACACGGCTGTCGCGAATCGGCCGACTCGAACCCAGCTGACTGAAGCCCACGATCTGGTAGTCGAGTGTGAGTCGGATACTCGAATCGCGATCGAGGAAATGCTCCCGCCGGTACGTGACGAGCGTGGTCGGGATCGGACGCAATCCCAGCAATGCGGCCGGCCCGGCCGCCAGCTCGTGCTGAAGCCACGCGTGGAGTTCGTGATACGGGATCCGATCGATGGCGTCCGCAGCCTCGAGTGGCGTGCGGTCCTTGGAGATGATCTGCCCGATGCGGCTCTTGACCTCGAAAAACAGACCGCGCTGTGCGAACGCCTCGTCGTACCAGCGGAGTCGCAGCTTCACGCGCCGCGAAATGCCCGCCAGCGATTCCGCACACGATGTCATGCGGTGATCGTCGAAATAGATGCTGTTCACGGTGGAGACGGGACCTTCGCCAAACGACACCCGTTTCGCATTCACCTCGAGGATGTTCCGCAGCGTGTCTACGCAGCTGCCATCGAAGACGAACTTCAATTCGCGGCGCTGCGCGGTGACGGCGTCCGCAGCGGCGGCCGAACCACCGGAGGCGACCGCCGAATCCACGCCGCGGAGCCCTGCGTTCGCTTCCGATGTTTCCATTGGACCCACTTTGATTCCGTGACGACTTCAGTGAACCGATCTTAACAGCCTGTCAGAGCAGGCTCTCGAGGTTGACGTACGAGATCCGGCATTGCGGGAGGCGTTCACTCAGCGTGGCCATCATCGATCCCACCGCATCGCTTCCGCGGGGTTCGATCACTGCGCGCAACTGAACGCTGCTGCCATCCACATCGAAACGCTGCAATGCGAACTCGCCCGCCACCTCACCCAGGAGCTGCAGGACCCCCTGTGAGTCGCTGCCGACATCGCTGAACTCGCCCGAGATCGTCAGCAGCAGCGAGTGATCGCCCGTGCTCGAAAAGCGTCCACGCGCCCTGTGCGAGGCAATCACGAAACCGGTGAACACGACGGTTCCCACCGCGGCGACCGCGAAGTACTCGGCGCCGATCGCCAACCCGGTCGCGATACAGAAGAACAGGTAGATGAGCTCTTCCGGCTCTTTGATGGCCGCCCGAAAGCGAACGATCGACAGCGCTCCCACGAGCCCCAGCGAAAGCGCCAGCGAAGATTTCACGACGAAAATCACGAGGATCGTCGAGAGCGTCAGCAGCGGAAACGATCGACTGAAGCTGTCGCGATTCGACACCGTACCGGCGAAGCGCCGATACAACGCGCGCACGTAGACCCCCACCAGCCCGCCCGCCACGAGATAGCCGGCGAGCACCACCAGGTCGCGCAGCAGCGCGTCATACCAGAGCCACTGAATGAAATCCGTCAATGCGTTCTGTCTCCTTCGGGGCTGACATCCGTGCTGGGACGGGGACCCGTGCCAGCCTGGCGCCGGGATCCGCGGGCCGGAGTCTACGGGCGATCCCGCCGGTCGGCGAGCAAACCGCGAAGCATCAGGCCACAAAACCGCCAACGACAGGAAAGCGGACGACGGTCACGTTATGATCGCCCAACCCGGTGCGGGTCGGGTTTCGGCTGGAGTGGAGGGCAGGTGAAAGAGCGCGCTGCTGGCAACCGAACCCAAGCGATCATGCGACTGCTCGCCATCATTCTGGTGCTGGTCAGCGGGGTCAGCTATCTGCGCGATCGCCTTCCTCGGCGCATTCCGGTTCCGCTCGAACCGCTGGTCGTGGCATCCGACCTGAAGGCCGCCGCCTCCCTCGAAGCGGCGCCGGGCTCGCTGCGGGGCTACGACGTCGTGCTGGTGACGCTCGATACGACGCGCCCCGATCGATTGGGTTGCTACGGCAACGCCGCGAGCCCGAGCCCCAATCTGGACCGGCTGGCCCGGGAAGGCGTGATCTTCAGCTCTGCAATCGCCACCGGCACGACGACGCTGCCAACGCACGCCTCGATTCTGACGGGCCTCTACTCGCAGCATCACGGCGCCCGAGCGAATTCGCTCTACCGGCTGGGCGACGAGCAACGAACGCTCGCCGAGATCCTTTCCGACGCGGGCTATGCAAGCGGGGCGTTCGTTTCCAGTTTCGTACTCGACGATCGCTTCGGTCTCGCGCAGGGATTCGACGTCTACGATGCGCAAGTGGGCTCGTCGCCCACTCACGGCGGCTTCGCCGAACGGAAAGCGGCGCAGACCACCGATGCCGCGGTTCGCTGGCTTCGCAGTCGAGGGAGTGAGCCTTACTTCTTGTGGGTGCACTACTACGACCCCCACACGCCTTACGATGCGCCCGGTCCGTTCCGGGACGCCTACGCAACGGGCTACGACGCCGAGATCGCATCGGTCGACAACGAATTCGGCCGGCTGCTTCAGGCGATCAACGCCACGAAACGTCAGAAGACCTGGGTCGTGGTCGTCGGTGACCACGGCGAGGCTTTTGGCGAACACGGCGAGTGGTCACACGGCTATCTGTTGCAAGAAGCCACGCTGCGAATCCCGCTCGTCATGCAAGCCAACCCCGCGCTCGGGCGTGGCCTTCACATCGACACGCAGGTGTCGCAGGTCGACTTGATGCCGACGATTCTGTCGCTGCTCGGGCTCGACACACCCGATGGCCTCGATGGTGTGAGCCTCGCTCGAGCGCCCGACTCGGCTCGTGCGCTGTTGGCCGAGAACGCCGAGGGCTGGGCGCAATTCGGCTGGGCGCGGATATCGGCGATCTACCAGCGGTCGCTCAAATACATCGACGGGCCGGCGCCCGAACTCTACGACTTCGCGCGTGATCCTCTCGACACGAACGACATCCTCGCTGGCCGAAGTGCAGACGCAGCGACTCTTCGTCGGCTGCTTCGCGAACGGGAGGGGCCCGCTGCGCAGCGGCTTCCGCGCTCCAGCGTGGAGCTGGGAGCTTCTGAGATGATGCGCCTCGAGGCGCTCGGCTACGTCGGTGCTGACGGTGTTGCCAAAACGGATGTGGGGACTGGAGCCAACCCGAAGGCGATGCTTCCGGTGATGGTCGAGATGCAGAAACTGATGAGCGACTACCAGGACCAACCCTCGCTCACCGACTGGACCCGCCTCAGCTATCTGGTCGCGGGCAAAACGCTGATCGACAGCCGCGCCGAGCTGATCGTTCAGTTCGAGCGGCTCGCAGCCGATCATCCGGATTTCGCACCGGTCTATCAGTACCTCGCGACGTCCTACGACGAAGAAAAGCGCCCGGCGGAAGCGGCCAACGCCCGAAAAAAATTCGACGAACTCACGGGTCGAAACTGACGAGAAGCGTGATGCAGCCGAGTCGATTGTGCCCTGCCCTCCCGGTCCCGTGTGCATCACGAGATTCGCGCGGCGTGAGTTGTGGTCCGAAGATTGGGTCTCGTTGATTGCGCAGTGCTGCCCCCCCCAAAAAAAAGAAGAAAAAGAAGGCTCCGCGTACCGCCGCTCGCTCGATCGTTAGACCGCGTATTTCAATTCATGCGACGCGCAGCGCGCAATCGGGAGCGTCTTGATGCGCGCGAAGTAGCAATCCGCCAACCATCCCGTCAGCTTCCTTCGCCTCGGGAACTCCCGCTCCGCCAACACGTCATCCACGGTCAATCGCCGATGAATGATCCCCAACCGTACTGCTGGCGGGTCGTCCCGCTTCCGTTCCGAAACGCTCTTGATGTAGTTGCGCCAGACCATCCAGATCGCCGCCCGGTAGCAGGCACTCTGGCGGCGCTTGGAAAACGCGATCGTTTCCCGCTTGTGATTCGCACCGGTGTGACGCAGCAGCAGATCCGCCAGGTTCACTGGAAAGAGCGGGTTCGATGTCGTGCGCTGCGCCTTCGAGGAGGTCGTCGTGTGATGGATCGTGCGATCGAGCAACGCCCGCAGCGCCGGCGGATAGGCCCGATGCTCGTCGG
>JAJDAM010000228.1 GCA_029261905.1 Deltaproteobacteria bacterium | reverse complement strand
CCCCCAATCGACCAGCGCGTTGGGTGTGACCCAGCGAATCAGCGCTATCAGCGCCGGATAGCCCGGCGCTTGTCCCATGTAATCGCGCGCCCCGCTGCCGAAAGGCAGTGGAAACGACTTCGCGATCTCGATGTAGAGATGACCGTCGTAGAAGAGCCCGAAATGGGAGCGCGCGAGGTCGAGCGGGCCGATCGCGAGCGAGCCCAGAACCAGGTAGAACAAGGCAGCGAGAACGATCACGAGCGCCAGAGGTGCGCGGTCGTCCTTGCGAAAGAGCAATGTCGAGCGCCGATCCGACACAGGCGGCGAAGAGTACCATTCCGATACCCTCCGCGCTGGAGGCGCCATCGTTCGTCGGAACGGAATGCGCCGCTCCTGCAGGCGCGGCTGCTGCTGCGGCGCGCGAGAATTGTGGATGTAGTATCACCGAATCGGGGGTGTTCTGATCCCTGATCAAAGATGAAGAAAAGGGCGGGCCAGTCGAAACGTGATGCGAACGGACCCGGGGCCCCGCGTGCTCGAACAGAGCCGACGACATCTCGGCTGGCGAGAGTCTCTTCCGCTGGAAGTTTTTCGCCGCAAGGGTTGCGCTCTTTGTGTGGCGGCGTCCCTGATGTTGCTTGCATTGTCCGCGTGCCAGGTGGAACCGTCGAAACGAGAGGCCGCACGTCCGAATATCCTGTGGGTCATCTGGGATACCGCGCGCGCCTCCAACATGAGCATCTACGGTTACGACCGGCCGACGACGCCGCACCTCGAACAGTGGGTCCAGCGCGCTCGGGTGTTCAGCAACGTGCTCTCGACGGCAACGACAACGATCCCATCGCACGCGTCGATGTTCACCGGAATGCTCCCGGCTCAGCACGGTGTCGACGACGGCCACCCGAAACTCGGCGATCAGCACCAGACCATCGCCGAAATTCTGAAGGCCGCCGGATACCGCACGTATTTGTTCTCTGCCAACCCATACGTGGGGAAACCGACCTCGCTCTCTCGAGGCTTCGACGAAGTAGAGCACCCTTGGAGCCCAGCATTCAAGGACGAAGCGACCCGTATCATCGAAGCTAAGACCCGTCCCTATTCGACCGACGGTGAGCCGCCGAGCTGGGCTCGGTATGTCAAGACGGCCGGTTCGTTGGCAGGCCAGGGGCTATCGAATTGGCTCGAACAGAGCGGAGATGAACCCTTTTTTGCAGTGCTCAACTACATGGAGGCTCATCTCCCACTGGTCCCCGATCGCCACTACCGCGAACAGTTCATGACCGACGCGGAGCTGATTCAGTCGTATCAGTCGCCCGTGCTCGGCATGACCGTCTGGCGATACACCGCCGGCTTGATGGATCTTTCGGAGGGGCGTCTCGCGGCTCTTCGCCGAACGTACGACGCGGCAATCGCCGAACTCGACCACCTGTTCTTCGAGTTGTTGCGATCACTCGAGCAAAGCGGACACCTTTCGAATACGGTGATCGTTCTGACGGCCGACCACGGCGAACTGCTGGGCGAGCATCACATGCTCAACCATCAGTATTCCGTCCACGATCCGCTGCTGCGCATCCCGCTGATCATCAGTCACCCGACCCTCGTCGACCCTGGCCGCGATGATCGACCGGCCATGAACGTGGACTTGTTCCCGACGTTGCTGGAGCTGGCCGGTGTCTCCGTCGAGACGCCGTACCGTTCGGAGGCGGTGAGCCTGTTCGCCGGCCGATCCGAACGAGACCGCCTTTCCGAGTATCCATTCGCCGATGGCAAACACATTCGGTACCTGGGGTTCGAGCATCCCGAATTCATTCCGGATCCCTGGCTGCGCACTCTCCGGGCATTCCGGTCCGGTGGAATGAAATATGTGTGGGCCTCGGACGGAGATCATGCTTTGTATGACGTCGCCGCGGATCCGGACGAACTGTCGAACCTGGTACTCGAGCGTCCAGAGTTGGCCAATCGGCTCGACAGTCAGCTTCGTGCGTTCCTCGAAAATCTGGGCGAGCCAGATCGCGGTAGTTCCGTCGAGTTCAGCGACGAGACTCGCAAAATGTTGGAGTCACTCGGATATTGAAAGGACCCACTGTGCACTACACCCCGGAGCAGCTATCCGATATCCAACACATCCAAGGAGTCGCGCAGCGATATTGCCGAGGCGTCGATCGGCTCGATGCTGACCTGATGAAAAGCGCATACTGGCCGGAGGCCACCGATGATCACGGCGTCTTCGTCGGAAACGCGATGGAGTTCGTAGATCTGTGCATGGTCAGTCACCTGCATTGGCGCTCGACCAACCACTGCATATTCAACCACCACATCGAGCTCGACCCGGGTGGTACCCGCGCACGTGGCGAGATCTACAACGTCGCGTACTTGTTTCAGAAGGACGAACCCGTGCTCGATACCTGGCACGGACGCTATCTGGATATTTACGAAAAGCGCAGCGCCGTCTGGCGGATCATCGAGCGCGTCTGCGTGTATGAGGGATCCACTACGCAGCGTATCGAGACGATGGCAATCGATGCATCCCGGTTTCGGACGGGAGACTTCGACCGCCCATCATCGGGACGGACGCTCGGACCGTGAGCCCGTAGCCACGGCAGGTCTTTCGACGCCGCATCTGGCGCGGGTCAGCCGATTCAATCCGAGATCAGGGAGAGTTCAGCCGAGCGGCAGAGTCAGGTGGATGTCTTCCGGTTCGAGCGCCAGCAATGCTGGATCGGGGGGAGTCCGCAAGCGGGCTCCCATGCGCAGGTACGAATCGACGGTTCCCCTGGTGGCGGTGGCCGAAATGTAGAGAGCTGTCGCCCCGAGGGACCTGGCGAGATCACCGATCATCTCTACGAGTTTCCTGCCGATTCCGAGTCCGCGATATCCGGCGCTGACGTAGAGCACATCGAGCTTCATGAGGGTTTCATCACCACCCACTCCACACACGTCGAGCGATCCGATGCCGACGGGAATTCGCTCGCTCCCATCCCACGCGGCAAATACGGTTCCACCCGCCCGGATGAGTGCCTCCGATCGCACGATGTACTCCGCGAGCTCGGCCGGATCCCAACCCGCGACATCGATCGGTGTTTTCTCGAGCGAGAGAACTCCGTTTTCGAGGCGGTAGCTGGTATGGATGCGCTCCGAACGGTCGATCGTTCCGAGAAGCTTCGCTTCACCAGGCCGGAGCTTGCTGTAGTAGATCGAATCCTTGATGCCGCTCTCCTCCCATCTCCTCGCGCCCAGGCTCTTTTCAACCGTGTTCCATCGAAGGATCGTCACCGATCCATGCGACAGCCGTCGCGATGTTGTCGCCCGAGCGGTGCCGCTGGTGGGCTGCGTTCGCTGCCTCGGCGACCGAGCGAGCTGCCTCGAGTGGAGCGAGTTCGAGGCTGCTCCGGCGCGCGTTCGATACACACTCGAAGATTGCGGCCTCCGGAATGTCGACGCCGATTCCGCGTTCGGATATTCCATCGGTGGCGAGAACGATCGCGCTTGTCGACCCGATCGCCTCGACCCCGATCAGGCATTTGTCCGCCAACGTCTGGCGAGTGTCGGCCGGTCGGCCGAGAAAGCAATTTCTACGTCCCGGGTAGTAGCCGATATCGAATGACTCGACTTCGTTGACCCGGAAGATGTGGCTGTCGCCGACGGTGGCGTACGCGACGCAATCTTCTGCAGGCCGAACCAGCGCAATCGAGAGCGTCGTGCGGGAGGTGTCGAGCGCTCCCGACACGACCGAAGCCAGAATCGCCTCGTGGATCGCGACGATCGCGTCGAGCGCTCGCTCGGGCCAACTCCGTTGGAAATCCTCAGTGATTGCGGTGGTCCAACCCTGCGCGGCACCGCACATCAGCGTGTCGATCGCAATTCGCGCGGCGTCCTTGCCGCTGTGGCCGTCGGCTACCGCGACGAGCACACCCGCCGGCCCGACTGCAAAAGCCGCCCCATCTTCATTGGGGTCGGTATGGTCGTAGGTCTTGCGGGCACCGCCCTTCGACAATGCGATCGCTGCGCTGCTCTCGGCGATCGCAGATACAGCCCCGACGTCGTCGGAATCTTCGCCAAGCAGCTTTCCCTGAACGATGTCGGACGTGCTGTCTGTGGACAAGAATCCTCCTGGATCGAATGCGAGGAGTATAGCCTCCGGCTACTCCTCGGTCGGCTACGAGAGCATGCACTGCTTGATTCAATGCAGCTTCTTCTGGAAGCGAGCTACGCAGACAGCCGTGAAGACTGCCGTAAACACGACCAGCGCCGAAAACGGGATCATGAGTTCGGCGAAACCGATTCCCTTGATCATGATGCCCCGGATGATCTCGAGGAAGTACGTCAACGGAAGCAGGTAGGAGAGCGGGCGGATCGCCACTGGGATTGCCTCGACGGGAAAGATGAAACCCGACAGCAGCACTGAAGGCAGCAGTATGAAGACCGACAGGAAGATCGCCTGTTGCTGCGTTTCGGCGAAGGTCGAAATCAACAGGCCGAGGCTCACAATGGCCGGAATGTAGAGCAATGCCGAAAACAGCAGCAGTGCATCGCTGCCCGCTACCGGGACGCCGAACACCAGGTGTCCGGCGCCCACCACGAGGTTGAAGTCCACGAACGAGATCAGCGCATACGGGATCACCTTCCCCATCACGAAACCCAGCCGGGTCACCGGGGTGACGATGAGCTGCTCGAGCGTGCCCGCCTCGCGTTCTCTGACCACCGCGGTAGACGTGAGAATCAAGCCCACTTGCATGATCAGGAGCCCGATGATCGCGGGAAGAAAGAACCACACGTCGATGAGATCGGGGTTGTAGAGGGTTTCGACTTCGAGCCGAAATGGGTCCTCCGCGAACTCCTTGGCGTCTTCATCCGGGTCGCTGAAATAGAGCGTGCGCTTGAAATCGGTCTGCTGAATCGTCCCCGACTCGTTGTCGATCGCCAACGCAAGCGTGGGAAGGCTTCCGTCGATGTACAGCGTCAGGGACGGCTTCTCGTTCTCGACCAGTTTGGCGGAAAAATCTTTCGGAATATGGAGGCCTGCGCGCGCGCGTCCCTGATCGATCCAACTGCGGATGTCTTCCAGACTCTCCACTTCGACGGGGATCAGGTATCCCTCCTGGTGGAAGCGGTCCTTGACCAACAGCGCCGGAAGTTGACCGTCTTCGTCGAAGACCGCCATCGTGACATTGTCGAGTTGAATGCGAAGTGCATAGCCGAAGAGGATCAGGAGCACGACTGGAAACGCAACGATGAAGACCACCAGGCGGGGGTCTCTTCGGATTTCGATGAACTCCTTGCGAAAAACGGGGACGAAGCCCCCGAACACCCGAGCCGGCCAGCTGGGATCGCGTGTCTTCGGGGCCGCATTGACTGCAGGTTCCATCACGTGCTCTCGCTCGTGAGTGTCACGAAGACGTCCTCGAGGCTCGGTTGATCGCGTTCGATCGATACCTCCGGGCGCTCCCCGAGCCCCAGCGCCTGTTTCAACGCCATCTCATCGTATCGCTTCCGCGCGATCACCAGCCGGAGGGTGTTGCCGAACTGGTTCACCATTTCGACGCCCTCCAGCCGCCGCGCGCGGGTGACGACTTCGGGTTCGTATCGACAGCCGATGCGAAAGACGTCGCGGCCAGTGAGCGCCTTCTTGATACCCTCAGGGGTGTCATCTGCAATCAGCCTGCCGTGATGGATGAAGGCCAGGTGGTCGCAGCGCTCGGCTTCTTCCATGTAATGGGTGGTGACGAACAGTGTGGTGCCCGTTTCCGCCAGCTGGTAGAAGAAGTCCCACAGTTCTTTTCTGACGCCCGGGTCGACGCCGGCTGTCGGCTCGTCTAGAAACAGCAGCTTCGGCGCGTGGGTCAATGCACAGATGAGCGAGAGGCGTTGCCTGAACCCACCCGAGAGGTTCTTTGCCAGCACATCCCGATAGGAAGAGAAGCCGTAGCGATCCATCAGGCTGTTGCGCTTCTGCGGATCGGCCGCGCCATACACACGAGAATAGAATTCGAGATTTTCGGCGGCCGTCAGGTTGTCGTAGAGCCCGAAGTGTTGTGCGACATATCCGATCTGGCGTTTGATGCTCTCGGCTTCGCGATACAGGTCGAAACCCAACACACTTCCCTCGCCGTCGCTGGGCAAAAGGATCCCAGCGAGCATGCGGATCGTGGTGGTCTTGCCCGCTGCGTTGGGCCCGAGGAAGCCGAAGATCTGCCCCGAGGGCACCTCGAGGTCGAGGGAGTCCACCACCAGGCGACCCGCGAAGCGGCGCGTGAGCCGGCGTGTCGAAACCGCGGACTTCACGAAACGAAGCGACGCGTCACGACAGCAGCTCCATGATCTCGTCGTGTTGGCGCTCGGCATCGGCGCGTCCGAGTTCGATCAGCGGTCGTGCGAAGGACGAGTCGAAGAACAGATACGAAAAGAGATCGGCCTCGTCGTCTGGCACCCCGCGAAGCGCCGTTCGTGCCAACAGTTCCGCCAGCACGCCGCGAGAGCGCGTTAGTCGCCCTCGACCCCGATGCGCCTCTGCGGCGATCGCACCGATGTCGCGACTGGGGCGCACTACCACGGACTCGACTTGTCGGTATTCGACCCCGCGCTTCGACCCGATGGCGGCTCGTATCGAATCGAGGCACTCGCCCCCGAGTGTCTGCGAGGCGGCTGTGAGAATCGTATTGACGATCTCCATGCGCCGAAGCTCGTGTTCGAGTTGGTCGAGGACGAGCACGTTGAGCATCTTGCCCAACACGAAGGCCGGCTGGGTGATCGCATCCTCGGCTTGGGAACTCACCTTCTCGTCGCCAGGAGCGAGCTTGAGCCCGATCACCAGAACCTTGTCGGCACCCAGACGCAGAGCCGGCGACAGAGGTGTGTTGACCCGTAGGCCGCCGTCGAGATAGAAGCTGTCGTCGATCCGCACTGCTGGAAACAGGAACGGAATTGCTGCCGACGCCCGAACGTGACGCGAGTCGATCTTCCCGTGGATCGCCTGGGCGTAGCTGTCGCCGTCCCACGCTTTGAGGTCGACCGGTTCGCCGTCGACGAAGACCGTCACGAGGCCGGTGTGGATGTCGGTACAGGAGACGCACAGTGTTCGGGGTCTTCGAGCCGACAGGTTGGCGCGCAAACCCTTCCACGGGATCCGCTCTTCGACCAGGCGCTCGAGTGGCGAGATGTCGACCAGGCCTCCGATCACCTCGGTCGAAGCGGAGCGACGTTTCGATTTCGCTCTGCCCATCCCGAGCGCGCGAAGCGGTATTCCGAAAAGATCGGTGGGTGACAATTTCAGCACATGGTCCAGCTCCATATCAGACCACGTTGCGATGAGATCTGCGGCCCGTTCCCCCGGAGGTTGATCGGCACTGGCAGCCACGAATCCAGCATGAATGGCGCCCACGGAGGTTCCGCTCACAATGTCGAATTCGAATCCGTCCGGGAGCTTTGGATAGATGTGGTCAAAGATGTACGAGAGCACGCCGGCCTCGTAGGCTCCTCGCGCACCGCCCCCAGACAGGACGAGTGCAACCCCTCCGCTGTTCACCGACGCATTCATGCCACGGCCACCGGGGCCCTTCGAATCAGGTCGATCCGTATTGTGCGTTGGATAGGATCGCCAGCAGATCCCCTTCCGTCAGGATTCCGACCAGGACGCGATTTCCGACGACCGGAAGGCAGCCGATCTTCCTTTCGATCATCACCTGGCACGCCTCTGCCAGGGGCGTGTCGGGGGAAGTCGTGATGACATCGGAATTCATGACGTCTTTGGCTGGAATCGATTCCAGCGACTTCTGGTGAGCGGTTTCGCCTTGTCCGGTGCTCCACCCGAGTGCACCGTAGAAGATGTCCCGGTGACTGATGACTCCGACGAGGTCGCCCGTGTCATCGTCGAGGACGACCACATGGCGAAAATTTCCGACCTTCATGAGGTCATCCCCGACCGACAGCCTATCGTTTCGCCGAATCGACTTGACATCGCGAGTCATCGCATCCGACACCTTGAGGTGTGCTTCGATCTTGACGGTCGGTTTCTGCCCGGTCCCGCCCGGCAGTGCTTCTTGGGCGGCACTCGCCGCCCGCGGCTCGCCACTCGATTCGACATCCCCAAACCGCAACCGGCTCTCCGCCAGAATCTCATCGCACTCATCTTTGATTCGAGAGACCTCCCGCTCGAAATCCGCAAGCGTGTTGCAGTCTTCGGTGATCGTCGGGGCTCCTACGTCTTTGAGGTACGAGCAGGCGAAACTGAGATAGATACGCGCGACCAGGGAAGGGACTGACGTCCCCTTCTTGGCAGGTGACTTCTGCTGAATGTCCAGCGCCAGGTTAGAACGCTCGGGCATGGGATTCTTGACCTCCTCCCGGTCGGGATCTGACCCGTCGACGTGCAATCACCGTGCCCGGTCGTTGTGGGCTCCGACCTGCGCGACAGCAAAGGGTGCGCGTGTCGGCCGTGAGGCGAGCTGCAAATCGCCCCATAGCGGGGCGTTTTGCCTCGGTTCCACCCGCTCGAAGCGGTTGCCGCGCGATAGGGGAGGTAGGGCTCGGTTCGTCTACTGAACGATGTAGAAGAGGCAGTCCGCCAGCGCGTTGTCGCGATTGGTCGTCATCATGACCGGCGTCAGCGGCCGTCGCGCGATCAATCTCTGGCCGTCCGCTTCGAAATAGTCGGACGAGACGTCACATCCCTCCTCACCGAGGGCCTCGAGAGGCCACGCGATTCCGGCTCTGAGCCAACCGATGGAAGTCCCGGCCGGCATCTGTTCGAAATTGTGACGATCGACGTCGAGCGCAATCGTCAGATCGGCGTCTCGATCCGCGCGATCGCCGAATGCAAGCTCGAAGCCGGGTCGCACACTGACGCGGACCGGGTCGGTCATGACACGAATCGGTGAGGTCTGCTGCCGCAACTCGAGCTGCGGAAGCTCCAACAATCGAACGAGCCCGGTGTGTGCGATCTCATCGGCCAGCGGATCGAAGGATCGACCGCATTCGATCGTGACGCTCGGGAAATCGTCACGCGTGGCTACGACGAGCGTACCCAACTGCAGGGTCGAATGAATGAACCGGTCTCCCCAGAGTGCCACCAGGTTGAGTTCAGCTGCGCCCGGGAAGGGGCCTACTCCATACGCAGGGTTGTGACCGGTATTGTTGTGGATATCGACGAGACATTCGGCGCCCGTTTGCCGCATCAAGGCGAGCATTTCGTGAGCAATGCGTGCTTCTGGTCCCGAATACGGCGGCAACCAGCAACGATTCATATCGGTGCATCCCGGTAGAAAGCGGTACTCGAAGCCGTCGCCGTGAAGCGCGGCCTCGACCGAAGAGATCGCGAACAGCACGTTGGTTGCCGGCATCTTCGCGCTGTGCAACCAGCGAAGGACCGCAACCAGTCCCGACGGTTCGTTCGCGTGGAGAAGCGTCGACACGATTCGCGTGCGAGACGGATCTCTACCGACCTGACGGATCAACGTCGGGCCACCGAGCCAGCGAAGGAAACCCGACAGGTCAGTCGGCAGCGTCTCGGGGTCGAGATCAGTAGCGGCTTCCACGATACGTACGAGTTCCGAACTGCTCATCGCTCCCTTCGTTGTGCTCTCGAGTCGATCTTCACATCGCTCTTCACTGTTTTCTTCCAATGCCCGTTGCTGTGGATACCGGTGTGGAGATGTCGATGTCCCATCCGTGTACGGGTAAGCCTGAGTTCGACAGCTCGTGATACCGCTCGATGAGGAATGCCAGAGCGGCAGTGCGGTCCATTTTTTCGTCGAGCTGTCGAATCATCTCACTCTGCCAGCGTGCACCGGTTTGCCCGGTTGCGCAGCGCGCCTCGATGACACCGAGTAGTTGATCGGCTTCGCTACCCTCGACACCCGCGCCGACGAGGCCCTGCCTGGCGACCGGAAGCAATGATGGAATCAGGACGCGTGCGACGACCTCATCGGAGCGGTCGCCTGCCTGGGCGGGCCAGCTGAGCACACTGTCGAGACCGTTCTTGGCGGCGCGGTAGAAGTTCTGGTGTGCTGCGTCGAACGGAAAGTTCCCGACCCAACCGTCGATACGTTCGGCTACGCCGAGGGTCAGGCCGACGAGCAGTGCCACGTTGGCCAACATGTCAGTGACGGAGGGGCCGGCGGGAAGCGCGCGAAGTTCGATGCGAAGGTGGCCGTCATCGGCGGGGTCGTAGACCGGGCGGTTCCAGCTCCAAACCGTTCCCTGGTGGAGTCGGATCTCATCGAGCAATGGGCATCCGCCTGCCGCCAGGCATTCGAGCGGGTCTTCGGGACCCACGATCGGTAGCAACGCCTCGTGTGTCTCGACCGCTTCGGTGAAAAGCTCGAGGGCACCCTCCTTCACCCAGTCCCGCCCGAATGAAACACGCGCCACGCGACTTCGGTTTCGAGCGAGAGGATCGCGGTCGTCGACGGCCTGCTTGAACAGCGCGACGCGCGTCTCCCGCCACAGCGAGTGGCCCAGAAACGTCGGCGAATTCCCCGCGATCGCCAGTACGGGAGCGGTCGCCAGCTGGGCCGCGTTGAACACGGTCGCAAATCGCTTCGGATCGATCCGCAGGTGCACCTGCAACGAGGTCGCGGCGCCTTCGAACGTGACATCGTTGCAGCTGACATCGAGAGGCTCATCACCATCGATCCGAAAATCGAATGATCCTCGGCGTCTTCGCTGCAACGCAGCAGACAACGCGCGAAACCGCGACGTGTTGGTCATCGCGTGGGATTGGAGATCGGCTTCCATCAGTGTCGGCAGAATTCCGACGGCAACCACACGCCCACCATGCGGACGGGCCGCGCGGCGAACCTCGGCAAGTGCATCTTCCATCTCGCGTCGAAGGAACTGGAACGGGGACCCGGCGATCGTGGTGTGGCGAAGATTGCACTCCAGGTTGAAGCGATTCAGTTCGACCGTGAATCGGGGGTCGAGTGTGTCGCCGAGAACCGCGAGGTTGATGGGTAGCGGTCTGGCATCTTCGTCGATGAGCGTGAGTTCGAGTTCCGCCCCGATCGACATCTCACCGACGCCGAAGTCGGGGCGCGCGAGCAACCGTTCGAGGGCCTCGAGACAGCCGCGCAGGCGCTCGTCGAAACGATCGTAGTCGCGCTGCTCGAACGTTTCGCGATCGATCTCGATTCCCATGCACCTCTCCAGGCGACTTGGAAGCCGCAGCGGATCAGGGCGCCGAGTATGCCTCGCGACGCTTCGCCTCGCAGCGTCTGGTGGCGATCAGTCCGCGGGTGGTTTCAGCCGATCGATCGGGATGAAGCGAGGCAGGCTTTCGAATGCAATCGCACCCTGTTCGACCAGTTCGAGCGCGCGGTCTCGAAGCGATGCGATTCCCGCGTCGCGGGCGAACCGTCGAAGTTCAGCCAGTGTCGAACCCTCGGAGATCGCCGCGCGAAGCCTCTCGTCGATCGGCAGGTACTCGACGACAGCCGTGCGCCCGAGGCTGCCCGACCCATCACAAGCCTCGCAGCCGCGGCCTCGAAACGCTCGGAAGCCATCGGGAACGCCAGTCGGAAATACCTCGGATGCGACTGCGGGGTCGGGCTCGACGGGTTCGCGGCAGCCATCGCAGATCTTCTTCGCGAGTCGCTGTGCGAACACGGCGATCAACTCGCTGGCGATCGAGTTGGGCAGCATTTCGAGATCGCGCAATCGCTCCACGGCGTCGAGTGCATCGTTGCAGTGCAGCGTAGTCAGGACGAGGTGGCCGGTCTGGGACGCGCGGATGGCTTCACGCGCTGATTCGGTGTCGCGCACTTCTCCGAGCAGGATGACGTCCGGGTCCT
>JAJDAM010000227.1 GCA_029261905.1 Deltaproteobacteria bacterium | reverse complement strand
AACTGGATATCGCGGCGCAGGTCGAAACGGTCGGCGACGTGATTCGCATAGCGCAGGATCTCGGGCTGCCCCGCCATTACCTCCGACCAGTCCCAATCCTGCTCGAGTTCCTTAGAGAAGCTGTACGAGTACTCCACACTCGGCACGTCGCAGCGGGCTCCCGGATACCGGTTCCAATACCAGGTGCCGCCGACGTCGCTCGCTGCTTCGAGCACGCGTGCACGCAGGCCCTGGCCGCGAAAACGATGCATCGCATACAGGCCGGAGAATCCGGCTCCGATGATCAGCGCGTCGAGTGATTGGGGAGGGGGTGTCATGAGCTACTCCGCTTCGGCAGGTTTTCGTTCGATGTTCGCATTTCCTGCGCATGTCGCAGATCCGGCTCCATCACGGTCTTGTACCATGTCTCGAGGCGCCGAGCACTCGGAGATTCTGGCGGAACTGGGCGATCTGATTTCCTCAAAGGAGCACTGAGGATGATACAGAGGAGGGCCGGGCTGGCGTTCTCGCACTTGAACCTGCGTCGCAACCCGTTCGGCGAACCCGAACGCAGTGAGCGTGGCGGGCTTGCGATCGTCGATGCGGGTGCACGGGTGAAGTGGGTCCGGAGACTCCGAGAGCCGGGCTTTGCGCTGCAGTTCATCGGAGAGGCCGGTCGAGGCAAGTCCACGCATCTGCTGTCGTTGCACCGACATTTCCCCGATTCACCGTTTGTGTATGTGGGAGAGGGCGAGCGCCCCAGGATTCCGCGCGGCGCGCCGCTGTTTCTCGATGAAGCGCAGCGAGTCGGGAGGCGTCGACTCGCGCGGCTGTTTCGGCGCGACAGCTCGTTCGTGATCGGTAGCCATCGGGATCACACAGGAGCCCTCGTCGCAGCCGGACTCGAGGTCGTCACCGTGCACCCCGCGAACGAACTCGATCCCGCCAAGCTCTCGCGCATTCTGGAACGCCGAATCGCCTGGGCGCGACGCGGACCGGGGCCGGTCCCCACGGTCAGCGCGCCCGATGTGCTTGCACTCCTCCGGCAGCACGGCAGCGACATTCGGGCAATCGAGCGCAGGTTGTACCATGTGTTCCAGAAAGCCGAGAGGATCGAAGATGTCGCGTTGTGATCTCTCGATACGTTTCGATCGCGAGGACCGCACCTATCGACCCGGCGACGAGATTCGCGGCGAGGTAACCGTCCTCGCGAACCGCGACGTCAAGTCCAACGGGCTTCAGATCGAACTCGGCTGGGCGACCCACGGTGCGGGCAACGTAGACAAGGGCACACTCGAGACCTTCCGCGAAGAGCACTTGCACCTGTCCGCGGGGCGCGAGACCACGCATGCGTTTCGATTCGTCGCGCCGACTCGGCCGCTCACCTACCACGGGACGCTGCTCAACGTCGAACTTCGAGTCAACGCGCGTGTCGACGTCCCGTGGGCGATCGACCCGAAGGCGTCCGAGGATTTGATACTGGTCGCCGGCCACGGCAGCCGCGACGCCTATCTCTGTGAGCCGCCGTCGTTTACCCCGCAGGCGTCGAACTCGAAGGCGGCGAAGGTCATTGGCTGGATTCTCTCGCCGCTGATTCTCGTGATGGTATTGATGTTATTCGCGCTCGTCGTGATGGTTTCCCCGATCATCTTGGGAGTACTTCTGGTCAAATTCGTTCGCAAGCGGATGGCGGTACGCCGGCTCGGGCGGGTCGATCTTCGCGTCGATGCGCCCGAGGCCGTCGAGAAGAAACTCGCGCCAGCCGAGCGAATCAGGTCCTTTCGGCGCGACCCGGCGAAGCTGACTCATGCCATTTCCCCGGGGCGGGACTTCCAGGTCTGGGTTCAGTTCATGCCGCCGAGGGCGATCGAGCTTTCGGCGACAGTCACATTGGTCGGAGAGGAGCGTTGCCGTTCGGGGTCCGGCTCCAATGCGGTCACACATCGGCGCAGGGTCTGCGAGGCGAAGACAGTCCTCACCGAAAAACGCCTCTATCAGTCCGGACAGCCCGTTCAGTTTCAGGCAAGGATCACACCACCCGACGAGGCGGCGTACAGCTTCAGTTCGTCGGACAATCATCTCGAGTGGTCGCTCGAGATCCGCATCGACATAGCCGGACCCGACTGGGTCGAGACTCGGAAGCTTCGGATGGTTCCTGGCTGATCGGGTCCAAGGCCCGCTAGCGGGAACTGACGGCGACCGGCCAGAACTCGGCAACCGTGACGTCGGGCTTGTCGAGCAGGATCGTCGGCAAACGCTCCTTGATATAGATTCGCCGTCTTGCGGCAGCGCCTTTCTCGCCGAGCCGACTCAGCACGGAGAGTTCGCGCATCGCCATTCCTACCCGGGCCGCCTCGATGGGTCGGTCTGCGAAGGCCCCGCCTCCCGCCTGCGCCGCATCGATTGCGCTGGCCGATACCGCTGGCCATCCGATGTTCAAGAAGCGATCGATCTGTTCCCTTTCGATGCGGCCGGCCCGGTACTCGAAGATCGGCCAGTTGTCGGTGTTGAGCGCCACGCCTTCGAACGAGACGCTTCCCACCAGTGGGCCAAGGCAGAAACTCCAGAATCCGTAGGGCTCCGTCATCCACGCATCCTCGACGTCTCCCGCTTGGGAGAAGGCTTGCAGGTTCCGCTCTACCTCGGCTCTCGAAGGATCTTTGCCGTTGATGCCGATCAATGCGGCAGTGGGAGTCCCGACGAAGAAGTCCCCACGCCACACGGACGCCTCCGGAAAGATTTGCGCGAACGTGGCGCTAATGATCTTGAACTCCTCCAGGTTCTGTTGGTAGAGCGGCAACCAGATGGCGTAGACCCCGCCTTCGCTCAGATGATCTCGGACCGCAGCGAAGTGTTCGAGGCTGTACATCGAGCCGACACCGGGCCGGCCCGGCACGAGCAGGTCCGTCACGATCACGTCGTAGAGTTCGGGCGCGCCCCTCACGTGGTTGCGCCCATCCTCGACGATGACTCGCGTGCGCGGATCCTGGTAGACCCCCAGATTGGCTTCTTTGAAGTGCAGCGCTGCGAGGTCCTGGACTTCGGGAACGAGTTCGACCAATACGATCTCTTCGACCGGATGAGCCAACGCCGAAGACGACGTTTCACCCGTCGCCGAGCCGATGAACATGACTCGTTTCGGAGCTGGATGCAGCAACAACGGGATGTGTCCCATCCGACGTTGGTGGCGCTGGGCCAACGATCCCGACAACACGTAGTCGTTGTCGACGCGCAGACGCCGATCGAGCTTCATGTTGGGAGTCATCGTGTCCGTCACCGTCACCAGGCCGTGGGCTCCCTCAGCCATTCCGACCAGGCGTTCCTGCGGGGCGAGGTGGACGACGGGAACACGAAAAGGACTCACCGAGCTGAAAACGACTGTTCCGAACAATACCGCGACACAGAACGCTGCCGGGGCGAATCTGCGGCTGTCGATCGCGCTGCGCGGTGCGATAGCGACCGATGCAATCACGGCCGGAACCAGGTAGATGAATCCGATCGTCGCCATCGACGGCCACAGGCCGATCCAGTCGAGCAACACGAAACTCGCCACTACGGAGCCCAGAATGCCGCCGACTGTGTTGGCCGACAGCAGTCCGCCGATGCGGGGCCCAACGCCACCGTCGCCCTCGGCCAGCCGAAAAGTCAGAGGCAAGACGAGTCCCGCAACGACCAGTGCCGGCCCGCCCATCGTGGCTGCGAGCAATATGCCGCGCCAGAACGACGGGTCGCGCGAGATCGTCTGTCCGCCCGATGCCACGTCGATCGCCCAAGGGAGAACCAACAGAACGAAGGCCTCGAGCAGCAGGGCGACGATCAAAAACGGGGCGGCGGCGATGCGGTTCGCGGTGGCGGCGACGATCGCAGAGCCTCCTGCCAACGAAATCAAAACGACGATCAGCACTGCGCCGAACGAGTAGACGGAACTCTGCAGCGAAAGCGCGATGGCGTGCATGAGCACCACTTCGAAAGCCAACGTGCCGACACCCGAGATGAACGCCACGAACAGCAGCGGGCGGGGTGCCGATTCGGCTTCTGTTTCCTTCTGCACCGTCTCGCTGCGTATGAAGTCGGGCCGTCTGGCCAACATCCACGATGCCGCACCCACCGCAAGCGAAAGACAGAGCGCAACCGAGTAGGCACCCCAGACACCCACCACTTCCGGGAGCCAGAGCGCCCCCGCCGCGCTACCGATCGCCGCACCGAGCGTGTTGAGGGCATAGAGGTTGCCCACGCGGCGGCCCATGTCCTTTTCGTCGCCGACGTACGCGGCGGCCAATACCGGCAGCGTCCCACCCATCAAGGTCGCGGCTGGCACGATCGCAATCAGCGAGAGCGCGAATTTGAGCCCGACAAAGAGTCCCCGATGGCCAGCGAGAGATTCGTATACCGAGCCGTACAACGGCTGGTAGGCGGCCACCATCAATGGGACGAAAAGCGCAGCGAGTGCGGCAGCGAATTCAATGCCTGCATAGAGCCGAAGCGGCTTTCGCAACCCAGCCGCTCGGCGGCCGAACAGATAGGAACCCAGTGCAAGCCCAACGAAGAACGCGCAGAGGGTTGCCGAGGCCGCGTAAGCGGTGCTGCCGAATAGCAGCCGGAACCAGCGCAGCCAGATGGTTTCGTAGAGCAGGCCCGCCACGCCCGACGCCAAAGAAAGAGCGAGCAATGGGGACGTGACGCGGCGCTCTTGCACGATGTTCCTCTTCAGCGCAGCGGACCGACCGGATCGATTCGATGTCCCGGTGGTCCCCATTTTGAAACGGCCATTGTAACAGGCTGCGGAAGAAGCCGGGTCGAAGGCGAGGGCCCGGCGACCGAGGGCTTGATGAGATGGCTTCTAACCATTCACATTCGCGCGGTTCTGGACGCTTCGGCAAGCCGAGATCAATGCCGGGACGAATAGATCGGCTCTCGACACGCAAGCGCTGTGGTCGCCGTCGATTTCGAAGACCTCGGCTCCAGGAATGGAGGTGGCCAGTTTGAGCTGTCGCGTCGGCGGGACCAGTTCGTCGCGGGTGGTGACGATCACCGAAGTGGGAACGTCGACGCTGCCGATCCAATCGTGGGAAGCGAAACGAGTGAGCGCATGGCTCGCCTCGATGACGGATGCCGGCTCGTGTCCTTCGAGTTCGCGATACACGCGCTCGCGCATTTGAGGATGCTCGATCCGCGCGAGCATCCTTTGCAAGAGGCGCTCGTGAGCGACAGATGGGGCCAGTCGGGCGACGCCTGCGGCAATCGGAAGAGCGATCCGAGCGAATCGCGCGGAGCTTCTCCGCGCAAAGTGGCGCGCGGTGGCGCAGAGTACGAGGCCCGAGACGTGTTCTGGATGCCGCCGCCAGGTCAGAGACGCGATGGGTCCGCCCATCGAGTAGCCGACGGAGATGAAACGCCCGACACCGCGCGAACGCGCAACCGCAACCGCGTCATCCGCACACTGCTCGAGGCGAAAGCGACGCGTTCGCAGGCCACTCCCGTGACCTCGGTGATCCATACACAGGACGCGGAAATGCTCGGAAAGTGGACGAAAACACGGGCCCCAGTTCAGACGACCGGTGGCTCCGAGTCCATGCAGCAGCATCACTGTCGCGGCGCCCGGCGGTCCGGGGATGTCGCGCACCGTCGTCGTACCGTGCTCGCCCAGCTGGACCTGGTGGTCGATCGTCGGAGTCGTCATGCTACTGAGGATGACGCCCATCGGTATGCCTGGCTATGCGTTCTCCAAACCACTCGACCCGGTGAAAAGGAGGGGTCGGTGGCGACTCCGGCCGAAGCTTCCAGCGTTTCCGTCTGGATGGGGCGGGAAAGCGCCAAATTTGACACACTGACGTCCGTGCCTGGCCTCTATGTGTCGCTTGAAAACACCATGCGGACCCGGATTCTGCCCACGCGTCGACGCGCCGTCGGCTGGCTGGGTGCAATTTCATGTGCGGCGGTTCTGGCCGGTTGCGTGCCTTGGCAGCAGACGCGCACCGAGATCGTCGATCCCATTCACGAGCTGCTTCACCATACCTATCCCGAGGCTCTCGAGTCGCTCGATCGCTCGCAGCTCGACGCGCTGTTCAGCGATGGATCGGGAGCCCAGGCCCCGAGCCTCGAGCTGATGGCGCGATTTCGACAGATCGATGACGCGCGTGTCGCGATCGACACAATCGATCTCGAGCAACGTCCGGTTCCGGCCAAAGTGACCCTGCGCGTCGAAGGGATCGGTATCGACGGCGAGCCGTTGAGTCTGGTCCAGCCCAAGCAGATGCGACTCGTTCGAAATCAGCTGGGATGGCAGATTACTCGAGACGATCGCAGCGAAGTTCGCATCGATCCGGTGCCGACTGCCCGTTTCATAGATGACACGCAACTGCGTGGATTGTGGTTTCAACACGAGAGCCGAAAGATCGAAGACCTGCACGGGGTACCGCAGAAGTTCATCTATGGCTCGGGTGTCGCCGCGACCGATGTCGATGGGGACGGCTGGGACGACGTGCTGCTGTTGTCCGGCGACCGGATCGAGCTCTTTCTCAACCGGCACGGTTCCTTCATGCGCGCGTCGTCGGCTTGGGGGCTGGGCGAACCGCTTCCGGGAGTGTTGACGGTCGCGTTGTCGTTCGATTTCGACAACGACGGACGAAAAGACCTGTTCGTGGGCGTGGAGCAATCCCAGCCGCTGCTGTTACGCAACATCGGCGGCGCGTTCCAACCGGTCGCCGATTGGGGGATCCGCACGACCGAGCGCACGATCGGTGCGGTCGCCGCCGATTTCGATGGCGACGGTCTTCTCGATCTGTTCCTCGCAAACCACGAAGACGTCTACTGGAATGCACCGGATCCACCGGGAGGCGCCGACAACGCGCAGCCCGATCAGTTGTTGCTGAACAACGGCAACGGCACCTTCCGCGATTTTACCGACGAAGCAGGGGTCGGGAACACGGGCTGGTCGCTGGCACCGGCAGTCGCTGACTACGACGGCGACGGCGACCCCGATCTGTTCGTGGGAAACGACTTCGGTATGGACGCGCTGTATCGCAATGACGGCAAAGCCCACTTCGAGGAAGTGGCTGGCGACGTCGGGGTCGACAAACCGATCGCGAGCATGAGCGCCGACTGGGGTGATTTCGATGGCGACGGAGACTTCGATCTGTTCGTTGGCGGAATGCACTCGGGTTCGGGTTGGGTTCTCGAGGCTCCCGGCTTCGAGGTGAAGCGGGTCCCGTGGTTGATCGACGCGATGTTCCGCCCGTTCGTTCGAGAGGCGATCCGCGCATGGTTTCGGGGAAACCGCCTCTACGAGAATCTCGGGGACGGCACCTTCCAGGAGATCACTGCTGGCAGTGGAGCCGAAAACAGTGGATGGGCGTGGGGTTCGGTGTGGCTCGATTTCGACAACGACGGCCGGCTCGACGTCTACAGCGCCAACGGTTTCATTTCCGGGCCCAATGAAGACGACATATGAATGGACCTCGTTGTAGAGAACGTCGGTCGACGTTCAGAGACCTGGAGCGAAGAGGGCGCTCCAACCGATGTGGGTGACGCGTCGCTCAACGGGTACGAACGCAACGCGTTGTTCTGGAATCGCGGCGAGGGACGGTTCGTGGATGTCGGCTACCTGACCGGATCCAATCGAATCGAGGATGGACGAGGGGTGGCGGTTGCAGATTTCGATCGCGACGGTCGACTCGATCTCGTCGTGCAGAACCTCGATCGACCGGCCGTCTTGTTGATGGGATCCGGCGTGGTCGGAAACTGGCTGCAGGTCGATCTCGAAGGGACCCGGAGCAACCGCGATGCCGTCGGTGCGATCGCGACGTTGAGGATCGGGGATCGACGTCAGGTTCGGCAGGTGGCTGCCGGGTCGGGATACCTCGCCAGTTCTTCGCAGGTCCTCCATTTCGGCCTCGGCGCCGCGCAGACCGTGGACGAACTGGAAATCCACTGGCCATCCGGTGTCGAACAGAGATTCGAAGGGCTGCGCGCGAACCAGCGCCTGTCGATTGCAGAGCCCGGGCGGGCGGGCGAGCACGAGCCCGAATCGTGAAGCGACTCGCTGTGAGCAAGGTCTGATCGTCATGAGACTCCATCGGCTGTTCTCGCCTGCTCGCCCGACACACCCGTTGTTGGATGCCTACCCGGCTGCGGTGCGGCACGTCGTCGAGGAGTTCATCTGGAACACCAATCCCTCGCCAGCCAGTCTGGGTGACGACCCGCGGCTTCACATCGGCTGTGGCGAGAACCCGTTCCCGGGCTTCGTGAATGTGGACTTCCTGCCGAGCAAGCGTGGCATACTCCGTTGGAACCTGTTGGATCGCTGGCCCGACGAGCTACAGGGACGGATTCGCTGTGCTTTCTCGGAAGACGTGCTGGAGCACTTCTACTACGAGGAGCAGAGCTTCCTGC
>JAJDAM010000226.1 GCA_029261905.1 Deltaproteobacteria bacterium | reverse complement strand
TCGCCGATCTCGACCCGGGAATCATCGTGCACGGGGTTGCGCTCAAGCCGGGCAAGCCGATCTGTCTCGCGGCCAGTGGCAAGGTACCCGTGGTGATCCTGCCGGGCTTTCCCACGTCGGCGGTGTTCACGTTTCACGAGTTCGTCGCCCCCGTGATCCGCGAACTCGGCGGGCGTCCATCGGGCCAACGAGAAGAAGTCCGCGCAGCACTCGCGCAGAAGACCACCTCGGAGCGAGGCCGGCTCGAATTTCTGTTGGTCGGATTGGTGCGCCGTCCCGATGGTGGATTGGCCGCCTATCCGATGGGGAAAGGAAGCGGCTCTGTCACCGCATTCAGCCGGGCCGATGGGTTCGTCCGCTTGGGGCGAAATACTGAAATCGTCGACGTAGATACCCAGGTGGATGTGACATTGCTGTCTCGCGAACAGCCGGTCGCCGACTTCGTCGCGATTGGAAGCCATTGTGTCGGACTCGACGCGATTGCGGGGGCATTGGCTCGCGAGGGTTTTACCATCAAGCTGATGGCCGTGGGCAGTCAGGGTGGGTTGTCGGCAGCGCTGCGCGGAGAGTGCGACGTAGCGCCGATTCACCTGCTCGATCCCGAAACGGATCAATACAACGCGCCCTTTCTGAGCGGCTCGCTACGCTTGCTCGAGGGTTACGAGCGCGAGCAGGGCGTCGTCACGCGGATGGACGAAAACCGCGACATGGAGGCACTGCTCGCTGACCCTTCGCTCCGCATGGTCAACCGCAACAAAGGGAGTGGTACCCGGGTGCTGATCGATGAATTGCTCGGAGCGCGCCGACCGCCTGGATATCCGTATGAACCACGATCGCATTTCGCAGTGGCCGCTGCGGTTTCGCAAGGTCGCGCCGATTGGGGTGTGACGATCGAAACCGTCGCGAAGCAATCGGGGCTTCGATTCAGACCGTTGAGAGCCGAGCACTACGATTTCGCCATCCCGATCGACCGTTGGGATCGTCCCGCAGTCGTCGCGCTGCGCCGTCTGCTTGCACCCGATTCTGAACTCCGCGCAGCCCTCGTCGAGCTGGGCTTTCGTCCTAGAGGGCGGTCCTGAATTGACGGTCAAGCTGCGACGCGGTTCCCGCTTGGGGAAATACCGGCTCGAAAAGAGAATCGGTCGCGGCGCATTCGCCGAAGTCTGGAAAGCGCGCGATACGGTCGAAAAGCGCATCGTCGCGCTGAAGCTCACCTACCCCGAAGCAGTGGCGGCATGGGGGCGCGAAAACATCGAGCACGAGGCAAGGATTACCAGCCAACTCGACCACCCGGGGATTGCATCGGTTCGCAACGCCGATTGGATCGATGGGCGATTCGTGATTGCGACAGAACTCGCTGTCGCGAATTTGTGGGAGTACACCCGTGCCAGGCGGTCGGGCAAGATTGCACTCGAGATCATTCGCGAAGTTGCCGCCGGTCTCGCATATGCGCACGAACGCAAGATTTTTCATCGCGACATCAAACCCGAGAACATCTTGATCTTCGAAGATGGCCGCGCGGCGCTTGCGGACTTCGGCGCTGCGCGAATCGCAAAGAGCGCGGAGCGGACCGTGACCGAAGCCGGAACGCTCGGGTACATGGCTCCGGAACAGGCGTATGGGCGAGGCCGGCTGGCATCGGATGTGTTCTCCTTGGGCCTGATCGGGTACGAGACACTGACGGGCGTATTGCCCTCGTGGCCGTTCGAGTGGCCTCCGCCGGGTTTCGACCGGTTCGAAGCCAAAGTCCCCGAGCCTGTTCGGCCGGTGCTCCGAAAGGCCGCGCAATTCGATCCGCGCCGCCGTTATGTCGATGCCTGCGACTTCTATGCTTCGCTGGAGCGGGCCCTGAAACAGGCCGCAAGGGTCGAGCGACCGACGCCCGAACCGACGCAGCGTGTGCGGAAGGCGACTCCTTCGTCACTGGCGGTGCAGGCAGATGCGTTTCGCCGCGCGTATGGCAAGGCGCTCGGCATGCGCTTCGCGTGCTACCGCTGCGATGGACCGATTGCCGAGTCGATGACGTTCTGTCCGTGGTGTGGCAGTGCCGATAATTCGTATCGCGATTTGACGCCATCCCCGCTGGTGTGCCCGGATTGCGAAAAAGGTGTTCGCGCCGAATGGAACGCGTGCCCCTGGTGTTACCCGGGGCGATTCGTCAGCAATGGGCGAGAGCCCCCGAAGGATCCCGAGGCGACTCGTAGTTGTGCAAAGCGCGGATGCAACGGCCAGCTGCGTCGTTTCATGCGCTATTGCCCGATGTGCAAGCAAAAGACGAAGCGACCGTGGTCCCACAAAGAGTTGAAGGACCGCTGCCCGCGTTGTCGCTGGCCAACCTCACATGCGTTCATGCGATTCTGCCCGTGGTGCGGCCGTCGCGAACTACGTGCGGGCTCCTATATGCCGTCGCGTTCGTGATGCCGGCGGCTGCGCTGCTTTGGCTCGTAGCTGCATTCGCGTTGGGTGGCTGTTCCGAAGCCGATGAGGGGCGGGAAGCCCGGGGGCCGTCGACGGAGACAGGGTCGGTCGGATCCGGATGTCGACAATCTCCTGCGTCGATCCAGAGCGGTTACGGCTCGCCGGGAAGTCACGCGGTCGAGGTGTCGGAGATCGGCAATCCAGAGTTTCCAACGTTAGGCGTCACGCTGTATCGACCCACGGGCGTCGACGCCCCGCCATTGATTCTCGTTGGACACGGCAACGGGCTTTCGGAACCACTCCACTACGCACGATTGCTGCATCACATCGCCAGTCGTGGCTACGCGGCTGCGTTCATTGCACATCAATTCGAAAACGAGCGCCATGAAGATCGCTACCGAGCTCTATGGACCGGGTTTAGAGCGATCGTGGATCAGCAGGGGGATCGCTTGGATCTGGACCGCGTGGGGTTCGTCGGGCATTCCTATGGGGCTGGCGCACTTCCGCGTCTGGCTCATCGCGTGCTGGTCGACGAGAAATTGGGAAGTCGTGGTGCGCTGATGTTGTCGATGGCTCCCTGGTACGCGTTGGAGATGACCCCCACGCAGTGGGCCGAACTGCCGCTGCACTTGGAAGTGTTGATCTTGAGTTTCGAAGACGACGAGGTCACCGATCATCGCATCGCGATCGCTCAATACGAAACTCTTCCAGTCAACCGCAAGACCTATCTATTGGTTCGTTCGGACGCTCACGAGGATTGCCAGTTGCGTGCGGACCACTCGGTGCCCCAATCGTCCGGGCTCGGGGGACGCGACGATGCGCTCGATGAGTACGCGGTTTTCAGGATGTTCGATGCACTGGCGGCATCCGCATTCTTCAAGGACCCGGAAGGGGCGCGAATCTCGAACGGGAAGGGGAATCCCGATCAGCTGGCGATGGGATTCTGGGCGGATGGAACGCCAGTATCGCCTCTCGACTACAGTGCCGATCCTGCACCGACTCGCCCTCAATCCTTGTACCTGTTCAAACAGGATGATCGCGACGCATGGCGGGCCTATCCCGACGCCGTAGAGAACCCGACTTCAGGGGCACGATCGCGCGCTGACGATCCGGCCGGGTCTCGGTCGTCATCCCCTTGATTCCCGCGGCCCGAGGTTTTGGCCGCGAAGGTCTTGTTCGTGGTGCCTGACGTGTCACGATATGGCTATCGACAGCCCACAGCCGAAGGCATCTCCCTTGCGATATCTGATTCTCCTGGCCGGTGTTGCGGTCGTCGTCGTCCTCGGCACCTCGTTGTGGCTCGACGAAGGTGAGGTGGTCACCCTCGTGACGTTCGATTCCGAAGCCCAGGAATTCGAGACGGGATTGTGGATCGTGGAAGTCGACGGTGCACCTCACCTGCGAGCCTATTCGGTCAAGAGCTCGTGGCTTCGTCGCCTGAGCGAATCGCCGGAGGTTCGGCTGACACGCGAGGGGAGTCAGCGCTGGTATCGGGCAACGGCGATCGAAAACGATGAGCTGCGCGATCGCGTGACTATCGCGATGACTGAAAAATACGGCCTGCTGAACGATGCAGTGCAGTTGTTTCGCAGCCCGTCTCGGGCGGTTCCGATTCGTCTGGAGCTGCTTCCGGATGACCACACCGTCGGAGCGGTTCCATAGCCCGCCGCCGGCAACGATCGGGCCGCGCGAAAGCGGCACCCAGCGCGGAACCGACCGTCGAGTTGCAGATCGACGAACTCGCCGCCGGGGGCGACGGGGTCGGCCGCGCGCCCGACGGGCGAGTCGTGTTCGTCCCGTTCACCGCACCCGGCGACCATGTCCGGGTGCAGATCGTCAGTCGGCAAGCGCGGTATTCTCGGGGCCGAGTGGAGACTCTGCTCCAGCCGGGTCCGACACGGGTCGACCCGATCTGCTCGGTGTATGGCTCCTGTGGAGGCTGCGCGTGGCAACATGTCAGCTATCCGGCTCAGCTCGAAGCGAAGCTGGCGATCGTGACTGCGGCGTTGCGTAGGATCGGGGGTGTCGAACCCCCGACACCAACGCTTACGCCGTCTCGCGCTCCATTCGGCTATCGGTCTCGGAGTCGGGTGTTGGCTTCGCGCGGGCGGGTCGGGTATCGGAGACGTCGATCGCACGCGTTGTGTTCGACTTCGGTTTGCCCCCTGCTCGTCGACGAATTGGCCGGAAGCCTCGCGGAACTCGCCACCCGATCCCCCGCAGATGGGGATTGGGAGCTGTCGTTCGGATATACACAGGAAGGCGTGCGAACGTCTCGCGTATCGCGGCTGCCTCGAAAGGGTGAGCGGATATCGAGCGAGGGGAACCAACGCCTGTTTCTCGAGGTGGGGGGCAAGGAAATCGGGTTTTCTGAGGGCGTGTTCGTACAGTCGAACGTCGGACTGCTCGGGCCGCTCGCTGAAGCCGTTCATGGAGCCGCCGGGCGAGGGAAGCTGGCCTTCGATCTGTTTGCCGGTGCCGGGTTTCTCACGCTGGGGTTGGCGGATCAGTTCGACGGCGTCCTTGCGGTCGAAGC
>JAJDAM010000225.1 GCA_029261905.1 Deltaproteobacteria bacterium | reverse complement strand
TCTCCTGCAATGACGGTCTGCTGCGGCGAGTTGTAGTTGGCCGGAGTGACGACCCGGCCGGTCGCCGCAGCCGCACCGCTGCAAGCCACTTCGACCTCGGCAGGTGAAAGACCGAGCACCGCCGCCATCGCGCCTCGGCCTTCGGGCACGGCCTCCTGCATGAATCGCCCACGCGCGTTGACCAGCCGAACCGCGTCCTCGAAGTCGACCGCACCGGCCGCCACCAGGGCGGTGTACTCACCGAGACTGTGGCCGGCGACATAATTCGGCGTTACTTCGACCCGCTCCTGCAACGCGCGCAACAGCGCAATGCCCGTCGTCAAGATCGCAGGTTGCTGAATTTCGGTTCGGAGCAATTCCTCTTCCGGTCCGTCGAAGCAGATCTTCGACAATGAGAAGCCCAACGCCTGATCTGCAGCGTCGAACACCTCGCGAGCGGCCGCAGAGGATTCATAGACCTCGCGGCCCATCCCCACTTCCTGCGAGCCCTGGCCCGGAAACAGTAATGCAAGCACCGGAACGACTACTCTTCGTCGGTCGGAATGACTTCTCGGCCGCGATAGGTCCCACAGTTGGGGCACACGCGGTGCGGCATCTTCGGCTCGCGACACTGCGGGCAAAGACTCCGCGGGGGAGTCGTCAGCGCGTGATGCGAGCGTCGTTTGTCGCGCTTCGCCTTCGATGTTCTGCGTTTCGGTGCAATCATGACTCGTCTCCTCGGATCATTTCCTTTCCATCCCCTCTCGAAGACCCGCTAGCACCGCAAACGGTGAATCCTTCCGGGTCTCGTCACAAGTGCATTTCACGAGCGTTCGGTTCACTCCGCAGTGTTGGCACAGACCGACGCAATCTTCTCGACACAATGGATTCACCGGAAGTGCTAGCGAAACCACCTCAACGAAGATCGCACTCAAGTCGATCTCCCTACCCTGATACCAGCCCGCCTCCAACTCGTCACCCAGACACACGCCGTCGCGAGACAGCGCCAACACGCCTTCTGGGTCAGTAGGAACCCGGTCCCCTGCCGGCTCCAAGACAAGCCGAAACCCCTCACTCAATCCCTGACGATAGCGCTCGAGACAGCGTCCGCATTCGAGTTCTACCTCGCCCTCGGCCAGTCCCTCGATGAACACGTCATCGCCGATCCTATGTACTTCACAAGACAGCCGCAGGGGACCCGCAAGTTCGCCTGCAAGCCACTGATCCCCCATGGCTGTGGCAACCCAAGAGCGATCCGCGGCGAACTCGACCCGCGTCGGGGTCTCGGTTGCACGATCAACGGAAATCTTCATGAGATCTCGCTCCGAGCTGGCGGTTCTGGCGCACCAGAATCGAAGATTTTGGGGGAATTTTCACGCGGTTCGACCCAGCCTGCGAATCGCTGAGCTTTGCTTGCTGGATCTTGCCTTGCGGGTGGGGCCGGCCCGCGGACACCTGGCGACAGGAATTCCAAGTAAAAACGGTAACTTAGATAGCTACTCGGAATAGCAAACCGCCTGCGGCGAGGCAAGCCGCAAACGTCGGGTATGCTCCGCCGCCCAATAAGGGACGGAGGCTCCAGATGACAGACAGCGACCCGCCGGCCATTCGAACCCGGTTTGCCCCGAGTCCGTCTGGATTTCTGCATCTCGGATCCGCACGAACTGCGCTGTTCAATTGGGCGTACGCCCGACGCCACGGCGGAAAGCTGGTCATTCGGATCGAAGACACGGATGTCGAGCGATCGACGCTCGAATCCGAGAAGGCCGTACTCGAGGGGCTCGAGTGGCTCGGCATTGATTGGGACGAAGGGCCGCTGCGCCAGAGCGAACGCTCGGAACGCCACCTGGCGGCGGTCGAGCGCCTGCTTTCGACGGGGCACGCATACCGCTGCCGATGCACCCGAATCGAACTCGAAGAGCGGCGCACCCAGACGATCGCCGCGGGAAGAAAGTGGACCTATGACGGTCTGTGCCGCGACCTCGAATTGGGAGACGACTGCGGACCGCACACGGTCCGGTTGCGACTGCCCGAGCACGGTGAGCTCGGTTGGGACGACGCAGTCTACGGACCGAGCGGTCAGGACGCGTCCGAGATCGGCGATCGGATCATCCGACGCAGCGATGGCCTGCCGCTCTACCACCTCGCCGTCGTCGTGGATGATCTCGAAATGGGAATCACACACGTCATCCGGGGTGCAGATCACCACCCGAATACACCGCTCCAGATTGCGTTGTACCGAGCCCTCGACGCCGATCCGCCGACATTCGCACACGTGCCACTGATCGTCGGCAGCGGCGGCAAGAAGCTCAGCAAGCGACGTGACTCGGTGTCGATTCAAGACTTCGAACGCGATGGAATCTTGCCGGACGCGCTGCGGAACTGGCTGATCCGAATCGGCTGGTCGTGTGGCGACCAGGAAATTTTCAGCGCCGACGAGATCTGCGCCAGCTTCGATCTGGCGGCGGTGAATCGATCCAGCGCCCAGGCGGACGCTGAGAAACTGGCTTGGCTCAACCAGCACTACATCAAAGAGCTTCCGAATGCGGAGTTCGTCGCGGCGTTGATGCCGTTTCTTTCCCAGGTGACATCACAAGCCGTCACGCCGAGCGACGGCCTCAGCCAACTCGTCGAATTGCAGCGTGAACGCGGCAAGACGCTGGTGGAAATCGCCCGCCTGTCGCGTTGGTTCGTCAACGACACGATCGACTACGAAGAGAAGGCAGTCACGAAGCACCTCAAACCCGCCATTGGCCCTCCCCTCCGCGACCTGCACGACGCGTTGGCGAAGCTTTCCAACTGGTCCGAGGAATCCGTGAAGAGTTGTTTCGACGCGGTGCTCGCGCAGCACGAGGACCTCAAGATGGGAAAGCTGGCGCAGCCGGTTCGGGTGGCGTTGACGGGTGGAACGGTTTCACCCGGGATATTCGAGACGCTGGCTGTGCTGGGACAAGCCCGCAGCATCGCACGCGTCGAGGCGGCCCTCGATTTGATCCCGCCGGCTTGATGATCGACGCCACGTCGGGTACAGATACCGACTGTTCCCCGGTCGTCTAATGGCAGGACAGCAGGCTCTGAACCTGTCAATGGAGGTTCAAATC
>JAJDAM010000224.1 GCA_029261905.1 Deltaproteobacteria bacterium | reverse complement strand
TCGTCGGCGCCATACCCGGAGGGATCGGGTTCCAGGCCCATCGCAGCGCACCGGTTCTGACGTCGTAGGCGCGAACGACTCCGCTGGGAGCATCTGTGCGGGTATTGTCGAGCACGAGCGAACCCGTAATCGCCATGTCTTTCAAGATCGCCGGCGGCGAGGTAATGCTGTACTCGGCGGGATCATGCTTCGAGATGCGATGCGTGACGTCGACTTCACCCTGTTGTCCAAAGTCGCTGCAGCGTCGGCCGGTCTCGGCATCGAGAGCGATGAGCCGCGCGTCGAGCGTGCCAACGAAGATGCGGTGCTCGCAGGGGCCCGGATTGCCGGAGCGCCAGCTGCTGACACCGCGGCAGTTCGGAAGGTAGTGGGTGTACTTGTCGACGTCCGGATCGAACCGCCACTTCTCCTTGCCGGTTTCTGCATCGATCGCGAATACCTTGTTGAACGGAGAGCAGTAGTACAGCGTCTCGTCGATCACGATCGGTGTCGCTTGAAAGCCACTGGCGCTCATCGGAGGGCCCTCGTCGCTCGGGCCCCTCGGTTCTCGGGTGTCGCCCGAGCGATGTTCCCAGGCCAGCTCCAACCAGCCCACGTTTTCAGGAGTGATCTGCGAAGCAGTCGAGTAATGAGTGCCTCCCGGCGTACCGCCATAGGCGGTCCAAGTCGCCAGGGAACCGCCGCCGAAATCGGGCGGCGAATCTTCACAGCCCGCCAGCGCGAGGACGAGCAATGCGATCGCAACCCACGGCTTCCATTCCCCGAGTTTCGCAGCCATCGCAGTCTCTCCTTCGGTTTCGTAGTTCAGTCCAGGGGTTCGGCTTCGGGTTTCTCCGAAACAGGCTCTGCGTATCCGAGCGCATCGAGCTGGCGCAGCTGTGCATCGGAGAGTGAAGGAGCCTGCACATCGCGCCGGTCGCGGGCGAGCCAATCGGCGATGAGGCTCGAGAGGTCGCCGACGACCACCGGGTGAGCCTCCGCGACGTTGCGCGTTTCGTGGGGATCGATGTCCAAGTCGTAGAGTTCCCTTGGTGTATTTTGCTCGATCGCTTCCAGATATTTCCAGCGTCCGCGGCGAACCCCGTACTGTTGACCGGCGGTGGGGATGTCGATTCCAAACGCCGTACCGTCGAGTTCTTCGAGTGGGATCGCTTTGACGAGTCCGTCGCGCCGATAGGCGCGTCGGATGGAAAAAATCGGGCGATCTTCATGCGACCAGTCGCTCCAGGTGCTCCGGTCGATGCCCAGGCGTGGCGCTTTCGGGCCAGGCGCGCGAGACGGAACACCGATCAGTGAATGCAATATTGGCACGACATCCTGGAGGCTGACAGGGTTCGACAGACGGAGGCCGCTGGGTACTGATCGCAACCACCGAATCACGAGTGGCACTCGAATGGACTCCTCGTATAGGTGAACACCGTGGCCGCGCCAGCCGTGTTCCAGGAATTCCTCGCCGTGATCGGCGGTTACGATGCTGAGCAGTCCACGCTCTCCGCCAGCCACCTCCAGGCTCTCGACCAGCCGCCACATTTGTTGATCCGCAAAGGCGATCTCGGTGTCGTATAGACGCTTTGCGACTTCGATGGGTCTGTGTTGATCGGACTCGGTCGCGCCGAAGGGATCGCCTGCCGAAAGCGGAGGGAAATAGGGTTCGTGCGGATCGAACAGGTGGACCCAGAGGAAGACAGGATGGGAGCGGTTGTCGCGAAACCACGCGAGCGCGAGATCGACGGTCGCGTCTGCGCGTCGCCCCACGCTGGCCAACGCAATCGGCCCAGCTGGGCCGTCGATCGCTTCATCGGCAGGCAGTAGTTCGAGCCCGCCGCCGTCGAATGTATCGAAGCCCTGATCGAGGCCCTGCCTCCGAGCCAAGATCGTCGAACTCACGAATGCTCCGCTGCGGTAGCCGCGCGCTCGCAGAGTTTCAGCGAGCGTCGTGTGCTCGGCGGCGAGTGTGTAGGAGTTCGCGAGAACTCCATGTGCCGGTGGAGACAACCCGGTGAACAGCGTGGCATGCGAGGGAAGCGTGGTGGCCGACGGTGCGTAGGCCTGCGTGAACTGCACGCCGCCCGAAGCGAGTTCGACGAGTCCCGGCGTGGTCTGGCGTGCGTAACCGGCGAGCGAGGTGTGATCTGCGCGAAGCGTGTCGAAAGTGACGAGCAGGATGTCGGGCATTGCAGGCGGTTCCGCATCGGCCTGCGCGATCGCTGGTCGCTGTCCGAATCCAAGCGCAAAGGCCGCGGCTGAGAGAATGCAAAACGCCACCCTCAGTTTCGGCATGAAGGAGATCTCCTCGAGGTAGCTGCCCCGGACACGATGCCGTTCACTCTCGGTCGACGCGAAAACGCTCACGATAGGCGCCGAAATCCGCAGCGAGGCCATCGTAGCTCCAGCCGAAGTCCGCTGGATCGTAGACGTGACGACCCTCCGAGTGGCGGCCGCGCTCTTTCATCCAGGTTTTCATCCGGCGAACGTGCAGACTACTGGGCGTCTCGCCATGGTGCGCATACAGGGTGTGTACCGCGCGGATCGGATCCTTCATCAAGTCGGCGAACAACAGATGTTGGCACCAGTCCTCGTCGGCGCGGTCGTCGTAGGCCATGCCCGACTCGATCGCGAAGCGGGATTTGGCCAGCCACTCCTCGGCGACCGACACATGATCCCGACGATTCGTGAACATGCGCTGCAGCGCATTCGCCAGGCTTGCGAGAGATGTGATCACCTTGCCGGGATCTCGATGGGTCCAGATGATTCGCGCGTCGGGATAGCTCTCGAGAAGGGTTTGGAGACACCATAGATGGTTGGGTGTCTTGAGTACCCATCGTTCCGTGGGCTGGGTGGCCTGCAGGGCCTGGAGTGCCAGCTTGTGTTGTGCGTAGGCAGGCGTCATGTCGCAGCCTTGGAGCCAGCGGCCGTAACTCGGCACGTATGCCTGCGTTTCGACGCCGAGCGTGCGGATGTCGAGCATGAACAGGGCGACACATTCTTGAGCAATCGTCGCGCCAAACGGATGCATGGCGCCGATCGCCGGATTGAGTTTCAGGAGCTGTGCGAGTTCTTTGGCGTTCTGGGCGATCCGAGGATCCTCGGCAGCCGTTGCCAGTGCTGGCGGGGGAATCAGTCTTGCCGCTTCCCAATGCAACAGCGTGCGCGCATTCGGATCGAGACCCAGCAGGATCGAAAGCAAGCTGGTGCCCGTACGCGGCAATCCGACGATGACCCAGGGTGCCTTGATTTGTTCCTCTCGGACTTCGGGATGCTCGCGTGCCCAGCCAGCCAACTCGAAGCGGTTGTGCAGCGACGCGGCGAGCATTCCCTTTACAGCGAGTCGCCCGAAGAGATTCAGATCGGCTTCCTGGTTGACTGCTGCGATATAGCGATCGAGCGGCTCGCGAAAACTGTTGCCGCCCAGGTCGTCGGATCTCGCGCGCTTCTTGGCGGCGCGAATGACGCCGTCGCTCGTCAGCGACGGCACTTCGAGCCTGATCTCAGCCAATCGGTTTCCGACCCAGTTCAGTGTGCGCAGTGCCGGAGATTTCAGGTCGGCCTCGCGGAAGCTATAGGCGGCGGCGGTCATGCGTTGATGAGTACCGCCGTGCGACCGAGGCTTCGCCGGTGCTCGTGGTCTTCGAGAGCTGCAGCCGCGTCCTCGAGGGATACGCGTCGACCGATGTGAGGCCTGATGTCGCCCTTTGCGGCCAGGCGAAGCAGGTCGGCGTGTACGGCATCTGCGACGTCACGACCGAACGGATTGAAGCCGCTCCTGCGCAGCAAGCCGGGGACGTTGCTCATGTACGCCCCGATCACACCGACGATGGAAAAATTACCGATGCATGTCGGTCGCAGCGGCGCGCCGCCGGTGCCGTTTTCCGGATCATCGGCAAACCCGAGCACGAGGTAGCGTCCGCCTCGCGCAACGGCCCGCCACGCATCTGCGACGAAACTGCCACCCGCGAGGTCGGCGACGACTTCGGCGCCGACGTCACCGGTGTGGTCGAGGACGGCGTCCGCGAAGTTCGTCTCCCGATGGTCGATCGCCAACTCGGCCCCGAGCTCGCGACACAACGCGACTTTTTCGGGTCCGCCCGCAGTCGCAAATACCCGGGCTCCACAGGCTCGGCCGAGTTGAATCGCTGCAGTGCCGAGTCCACTGGCGCCCGCGATCACGAGCAGGCCCTCGCCGGCGGAGAGACCGCCACGCTCGAACAGGGCCAGGTGCGTGGTGTGGTACGGGATGACGAAGCAGGTGGCTTCTGCGTCGTCGAACTCAGGCGGCGCGTCGAAAACCGAATCGAGCGGTGCGATCGCATGATCGGCGAGTCCGCCCTGGGCCATCTGTGTGATGGCGACGACGCGTTTGCCGATCCACGCTTCCGCGCCTTCCCCGGCCGAATCGACGGTTCCGCACACGTCCATCCCGAGGATGAACGGTGGCGGCATCGGTATCGTCGTGACGCGCCCGTAACAGCGATCGATGTCGTTGAAGTTCAACGATGCAGCAGATACCGCGATGCGCACCTGACCGGGACCCGGCTCGGGTCGGGGCACCTCCACGATTTCGAGTGCCTCGCTGGGCCGACCATTCTTCGAGACCTGTAGCGCTCGCAATCGCTTCTCCTTTGGGCAGAACCATCACTCTAGCGAGCCCGTCGGATCGCGTGAACGGGGTCGGTCACAGAGGGACTGTCTCGTGAGTGACGCACGGTGGGAATGGAACGTCACCATGCAAGGTCGAGTGTCGGTTATGCTCGCAGCATGTCCTTTCCCGATCCCACGCTGATCCCGCTGCCCGCACGCTCCGGAGCACCATCAATCGCACTCTCGACCCACCAGTTGGGTAAAGGCCCAGCGGTGGTGTTCTGCCATGGGTTTCCCGATCTCGCGTACGGTTGGCGCAATCAGCTGCCGGCGATCGCCAATGCGGGCTTCCACGCGATCGCGCCCGATCAGCGTGGCTACGGGGGCAGTACGGCACCCGAAGAAATCGACGCCTATGGGCTCACCGAACTGACTGGCGATCTGGTCGGGCTACTCGATGCGCTCGAAATCGAAAAGGCGTATTTCGTCGGACACGACTGGGGAGGTTTCGTTGCCTGGGCGATGCCGGTACTCCACCCCGAACGCGTGCTCGGCGTCGCGGGTGTGTGTACGCCCTATATGCCTTTCCCGAGTGTTGCGAGGCATCTCTTGGTCGTGGGTGGTGAGGTCGAGCGTCAGTATGTCGCGTGGTTTCAGCAGCCGCGTACCGCTGAAGCCGAGATGGACGCCCTCGTGCGCCCGATTCTCACACGGATCTTTCGCACCGGGGTTTCACTCGAAGAGACGCTCCGGTTTGCACTCACCGATGGGAAGCTCAACATGAATCCATTTCACCGGCCCGAGGAGTGGCCTGTGCTTGGCGAGCCGATCGGATCCCCAGGCGATCTGGATCACTATTGTGAAACATTCGAGCGCACCGGCTTTCGCGGAGGGATCAACTGGTACCGCAACGCGGACCGCAACCTGGCCGAACATCCAGCGATAGGCGTACAGAAGCTGGAGATTCCGTGCCTGATGTTGACCGCGGAATGGGACCCGGGTCTGCGCCCCGAGTTCGCCGAACCCATGCGAGATCTCTGCTCGGATCTGGAAAAGCACCAGGTGAAAAAGGTCGGGCATTGGGTGTCACAGGAAGAGCCAGAAATCGTCAACGAACATCTGGTCACGTGGCTGAACCGCGTCGTTCGCTGACCTGTCGCTTCGCCGGGCGCCCAAGAGGGCGAATGAGTGAGTGAAGGAGGTTTCCGATGGATGCCGAGAAACTGTTCTGGCAACTCGCAGACGAGTTGGGAAAGGAAGACGATCGGGTCGTGGAGGGAACGATCATGAACGGGCGCTGCCTGCGGGTCGGAAAGGAATTTCTCGCGCTCGTCGACTACAAGGGCTCGGGTCTGGTCGTCAAGCTACCCAAGGCGCGCGTCGCCGAACTCATCGAAGCCGGGCAAGGTCAGCCGTTCGCCCCGGCGAAGCGGGTATTCAGAGAATGGCTATCGGTACCGGAGCCCAATCGGCGCCGTTGGCGTTCGCTGTTGCGCGAGGGCGTCGAGTACGTCGGCAGCTAGGCCTCCGCGCCAGGGCTCGCGACGCGGAAACGAAGACGGGAAGCCATCCGACTCCGACGAGGAGCCACTCGTGAGGGCCGATCCTTGCGACTCGTTGGTGTATGATACCCCCAACAACGGGAAGTCCGGGAGGATGGAGCCATGCTGTCTCGTCACGACGTAGCTGTTTTCACGGTGTTCGCGTTTGCCACCCTCGCGTTGTTCGTCCAGACCGCATCCGCTCAGGCGACCGATCTGGAGACCGACGCGCCGGTCTCGACTTTCGATCGGATCACTTGCGAGCCACCGATTTCGACCTGCGAGTTCGTCAGTCCCACGATGTCGGGTGAATTCTCCGAATCCGAACCGACCGACACCTGCCCACCGCGATTCTCCTGCAGCTGCATACCGAGTTGCCCCGAATGCGACGACTGCGCGGCGCAGGTCTGTCTGCCCGACCCGCAGCGGGAATGCACCACCGCATGTGACTGCGATCCGGGGCTGGGATGCTTCGACGGTCGCTGCATCGCAGGTTTCGCACCCGTGTACTGCTGCGGTTCCGAGATCTGTCCGGCGGGCAACCAATGCCAGAATCGAGACGGGATCTTCGGCCGTTGCCCAGACGATGATCCGAACGATCCCATGTGCCGCGAGCGCGTCGAGAAAGTCTCTCGCGTGATCAATCACGTCGTGGATCGATTCTCGGAGTGCCGGCGCAATGAAGACTGCACGCGGATATCGACCAGCACCGAGTGCCTCGGTACCTGCGGCGAATACGTCAATGTCGAGCACGAGCGCTGGGCGAGCAGGATCATCCAGTTGGTCGGTCGCAAGATCTGCTCCGACTACAACGAGGACGGTTGTCCCACGGCCATTCCCCTGTGCGCGCAGACCCGGCCCGCATGCATCGAAAACCGATGTGTAGGTGTCTTCGGCCCGAGACTGACGACGAAAGAAAAGGCGACGCTACTCGACGGTCGGTAAAACGCGCCGGTTAGCCGTCTGCATCGTCGGGCTCACAGACATCCCCGAAGCCGTTGCTGAATTCGTTTTTCTCTGATGGGATTCCGTTCTTTCGCCCAAGGCCCGCCCGGCCCGGTCGCGTCAGGTGTCGGTACCCGGCGAACTGAACGTCAAGGACCCATCCTCGAGTGGCGCATGTCGCACCATCTTCTTGTCGGCCGCGAAACTCTGCGTGTTCAACCAGGGTTCGTGATCGCCCTGTTTCGGGAAGAGGTGCATGACCCGCTGCATGTAGCCCGACGTGAAGTCTGTGATCCACGGGCGTTTTTCCATGTGGGCGTCTTGTTCGCGCAATCGGGGAGTGCACTGGCGCATGCCGAGTTCGTCCATCCGATTGAGCAGCCTGCAGGTGTATTCGGCAGTCAGGTCGGCGCGGAGCGTCCATGACGCATTGATGTAGCCGAACGTCTGCACGAGGTTCGGGACGTCCGAATACATCATGCCCTTGTAGGTGAACGTGTCCGGGAAGTTCACAGGCTGGCCGTCGACTTCAAAAGTCGCGCCGCCGAGCACCTTCATGTTGAGGCCGGTGGCGACGATGATGATGTCGGCCTCCAGCTCTTCACCGGTCTGCAGCCGAATCCCCTTCTTCGTGAAATGGTCGATGGCCTCGGTCACGACCGATGCCTTGCCCGTCTTGATCGATTGCCAAAGATCACCGTTCGGGATCAGGCACATCCGCTGATCCCAGGGGTTGTAACGCGGTGTGAAGTGCTTCTCGACGTCGTAGTCGGGTCCGAGCTCCTTGCGAACGCGCTTGAGCAGGAAGTTCTTCACTTTTTCGGGTGCCGTGCGCGTGCGCGAATACATGCGGTGTTGCATCTGGGTGTTCTTGAAGCGGGTCAGGTTGTAGGCCCACATTTCCGGAAGAAACTTGCGCAGCGTGTTCGCGATGACGTCCTTGTCGGGGAACGACACGACATACGTAGGAGAGCGCTGGAGCATCGTGATGTGCTCGGTGTCGTCCGCCATCGAAGGGATGATCGTCATCGCCGTCGCGCCGCTGCCGATCACCACCACGCGCTTGCCCTTGTAGTCCAGATCTTCGGGCCACAGCTGCGGGTGAAACATCAGCCCCTCGAACTCTTCTTCGCCTTCGAAGTGTGGCTGGTACGGTTTGTCGTAGCTGTAGTAGCCGCTGCACATCAGGATTAAATTGCAGGTGATGGGCTCGGTCTCGGTGTCACCAGCGGTGTTTTCGACGTCGAGAGTCCAGCGAGCGTTCTCACTCGACCAGGAGGCGCCCGCCACACGGCTGTTGAAGCGGATGTTCTTGCGGACGTCGTACTCGTCGGCGGTCTCGTTGACATACTCGAGGATCGACGGGCCGTCGGCGATCGACTTTGCGGCCTTCCACGGCTTGAAGTTGTAGCCGAGGGTGTGCATGTCGCTGTCCGAACGAATCCCGGGGTAGCGGTACAGATCCCAGGTCCCGCCGAGCGCCGCTCGGCTCTCGAGGATCGTGTAGGACTTGTTGGGTGAGTGTTTCTGCAGGTGAACGGCCGCGCCGATTCCAGAAAGGCCGGCCCCTACGATGACAACGTCGTAATCACTCATACTCGCTCCAATTTGACCATTGGGTAGCACTGTGGGGCGTTTTCAGCCGGGGGCGACGAGAGCCCGAGAAGGCTGCTGCGCGATTCGAAGCTCTGGGGACACGAGAGCGCGGTCGGCGGCGGATCCTGGGCAATATTGACAGATGGTTCGGTTCCTGGTCCTCTCCAGCCGGTCTTCTATCGACTGATTCGACGGACTGATTCGAGGGCGCGGCTTGGAAACCGAAGTGGTCATCGTTGGCGGGGGGCCGGTCGGGCTCAGCCTGGCTGTCGAACTCGGCTGGCGCGGCATCGATTGCATCCTGCTCGAGGCGCGCGCCCGGGGCAGCGCCAGGTTCCCCACTGCGAACCACATCAGTGTGCGCACGATGGAGCAGTTGCGTCGGCTGGGGATCTCGGAGGAGGTCTCTTCGGTGTTCCCCGCGGAGTGGGGCGGGGATTGGATCGGGATCACGCACATCGGCGGCTTCGAAGTGGCCCGCATCGAAGACGCACTATCGACGCCGAAGCCGCTCGATGATTCGCCCGAACGTG
>JAJDAM010000223.1 GCA_029261905.1 Deltaproteobacteria bacterium | reverse complement strand
CCCCACTGGACCGATCCCGTCGCCGAAACCCGATCTGGAGACAACCTTGAACGACCTGCTGCTAGGAGTCATCTGGTATGCGGTCTTCATCTTCTCGCTGACACTCCACGAGGCCGCCCATGCGTATTTCGCGATGCGCGGTGGCGACCTCACCGCGTATCACAATGGCCAGGTCTCGCTCGACCCCACACCTCATCTGCGCCGCGAGCCGATTGGTTCGATCGTCGTGCCGCTTCTGTCATTTTCGCTCTCGGGCTGGATGATTGGCTGGGCAAGTACCCCGTACGACCCGCGCTGGGCTTACGATCACCCCAAGGCGGCGGGCCGCATGGCTCTGGCCGGTCCACTCGCGAATCTAATCCTGGTCGTGGTCGCGATGCTGGCGATTCGCGGCGGGATTCTCCTCGAGGTTTTTCACCCGCCGCAGACCATCGGGTTCGCGGCGGTCGTTGCGTCGAACGCCGGTGCCATCTGGCAGACGGCCGCAACGCTCGTGAGCGTCATGTTTACACTCAACTTGTTGCTGTTCATATTCAACCTGATTCCGCTACCCCCACTCGACGGCAGTGGCGTGCTGGCATTGCTCGTGAGTGATGAAAGAGCCCGAAAGTTGCAGATCTTGTTGTCGCGTCCGCAGTTTTCCATGCTGGGCATGCTGGTCGCGTGGTTCGCGATCGGATCGATCTTTCGTCCGGCGCTGCGCTGGGCGGTGAACCTACTGTATCCGGACTTATCGTACGGCTAGGAGGTTGACCCAAGACGGGTCAACCGACGACGGCCGATTTCTTATTGGCCGCGATACCGGAACGGAGTCGCGGCGGCGTCTCGCGCTTCGACGACGATTCGGTGATCGGGCGAGAGGTCACATGCCGGGTCGGTGACCGACGGATCGCCGGTCAGCGCGAACGCCTGGCAGCGGCATCCTCCGAAATCACGGTTGCTTTCCGGACAGCTCCGACACGGATCGGGCAGCCATGCGTCGCCGCGAAATGCGTTCATGCCAGGTGCGTCCATCCAGCATTCGGCGAGCGAATGCTGGATGACCGACCAGAACTCGAGATCGGGCAGTTGTGCTGCGGCGTGACACGGCAGAACCCGGCCGTCGGGAGCCACGACGCAGATCTTCTGTCCCCAGCCGCCCATGCACGGTTTCGGTCGTCCTGCGTAGTAGTCAGGCAGCACGTACACGATCTCCGGCGACCGACGTTCGCGGCGTGCCCGCTCGACCGCCTGCGAGGCGAAATCGAGCTGTTGTCGGCTTGGGAGCAGAGCTGCGCGGTTGGCGAGCGCCCAGCCGTAGTATTGGGCGTTTGCCAATTCGAGCCGGTGGGCGTCGAGGCGAACAGCGAGTTCGATCAGATCGGGAACTCGGTCGATGTTGTTGCGGTGGATGACGGCGTTGACGCACAGGGGCAGGTCGAGTTCGCGAACGATCCTCGCGAATTCGAGTTTCTGTTCGAAGACGTCGACACCGGCGATCTGCTGTGAACCTTCGGTGTTGGCGTCTTGAAAACTCAGCTGCACGCTGCGGAGACCGGCATCGCGCAACGCCGCCAGCGCCTCGGTGTCCAGGGTCGTGCCCGCAGTAACCAGATGCGTGTAGAGGTCGGCCCGTGCGGCCGAGGTTACGATTTCGACCAGATCCGGATGGAGGGTGGGTTCACCACCTGTCAGGCCGACATGCAAGGCCCCGAGTGCAGCCGCCTGTTCGAAGACCCGCCCCCAGGCGGCCCCGTCGAGCCCTTCGCGCGTGTTGCGGTAGTCGGTCGGGTTGGAGCAGTAGACACATCGCAGCGGGCAGCGATAGGTGAGTTCGGCGACCAGGTTGTACAGGCGTGGCGAAGTCATCCGGCTTCGTTGTCCCGAACGGGATTCTCGCCGACGATGGCAACCACGCCGAGCCTGCCCATCTCTTCGAGAAACGTGTGCGTGTCGTTCCAGACCAGGTCGCTGTTGGGGTGCCGGGCGCGCAGCCGCTCAGCGATTTCGAGCGCTGTGCGGTCCCCGTCGCAGAGCGTGAGGATTTCGGAGCCGGTCGCATTCAGTTCCACGGCGCGCTCGGGCAATACGACCGTTGCATCACTTCCGCCCGCAGCGTTTCGGAGTTGAGCGTGAGCGGCGAGGCGAGGTCGGGCGTGAGCCGCCTCGATCGCATCCAGCAGGTGCCACAAGATTTCGCACTTGCGGGTCAATGCGAGACTGCAACGCTCCTGGTCCGGCCTGTTGGCCGCGTGCTCGATCACGTACGCAAGCCCCCAGGCGGCGTCGCGGGGGGCTTGAGTGGTGCGCGATTGGAAGTAGCGCAACCCGTCTACCGTCACCCAGGGGTAATGGCGTTCGAATGCGGCGATCCGCACTTTCATGATGTTTCCGGCGAACATCTCCGTCAGCGAGGCTGCGACCGACTCGAGCAGGTCGTGTCCCTCGACGAAGTCGACGTACGCGTCACACGCCCGGCGGACGCCAGGTAGGACCCGTTCGAAGCTCGCTACGGTGTCGCGGCTGAGTCCAACGGCATCGGCCAGCGTGAGCCAGAGTTCGAGGCCGCCGTCTCCCGGCTCGATTCCATCGTGGTCGTGAATGCGTTGAACCCACTCGCGTCGGAACTGCGGATCGCGCGCCTTCGCGATGATCAGCGCATCCTTGATCGGGATTCGGGTCTGGTAGTAGTAGCGGTTGCAGACCCAGGTCTGAATTTCTTGTTTGCTGAGCGCTCCGTCGTGCATCCGTAGGTTGAACGGGTGGCGGTAGTGGTAGCGCTCGATCCCGATCTGGCGGAGTCGGGCTTCGAACTCGGCGGGGCTCCACGGGGTCGTGCTCTGGTTCAAACGGTGAACTCCACACCGTCGGCGGCGATTTCGATGCCGGCTGCGGCTACCGTCGCGGCCTGCTCCGAATTCGCGTCGAGAATTGGGTTCGTGTTGTTCATGTGGATGTAGATCGTCTTGCCCGGCATGCCGCGGAGCTGATCCAGGCTGCCATCAGGACCGGTGATCGGCACGTGGCACATCGCGAATGCGTCCGGCGCGCCGGGCCGAAGTGCCTTGAGTTCGTCGTTGGTGTAGAACGTGCCGTCGACGAATCGGCACTCCGCGGCTCGGATCTCCGCGAGCGTTCCCGAATCGAGATGCCGGATGCCGGGAACGTAGACGAGCCGATGGCCGGTGGCCTCGTCGGTGATCCGGACGCCGACGGTCGTGTCCGCTCGGTTGGGCTTGGCGACATCGGTCAGAAACCCCGGGACTTTGCCCGGCACCGGGAAGAAGCGGGCTTCCAGTTGGCCGGCCGCATCGAGCTGAACCCGCTCATCGAGTTTGGCGACACCCCAGGAAGGCTCGAGCAATCGAAACGCCGCATTGTGATCGAGCAGGGCATCCCGGACCCAGGGCGTCGTCAGAATCCGGTACGAAAGCGCTTCGCGCAGGACCAACAGGCCCATGCAGTGGTCGAGGTCCGCGTTGGTCAGCACCAAGGTGTCGATCGGTACGTCGCGCGTGCCGGGACGCGGGTGCAGGCCGGGGAACGCAGCAAACTGCTGTCGAATGTCGGGGCTGGCATTCAGCACGCTCCAGCGCACGCCGTCCGCCGACACGGCAATCGACGGCTGTGTGCGGGCGGGAACCGCTGCCTCGCCGGCGCGGGCCCGGACCGAATTGGGGC
>JAJDAM010000222.1 GCA_029261905.1 Deltaproteobacteria bacterium | reverse complement strand
ACGCCGGCCGGGCCGGGCCGCTCCCTGCGCCCCCGTGTCGCGTTCGACCGCGACCGGCAGGGCCAGCCCTCCGTTGTAATCCGTGTGCTCACCGATCAGGTTGACGCGACCCGGGGCGCGGGCTGCGCACTCGGGCGGACGCCCGAATCGGCGTTCGAATTCGCGCCTCATTTCTGCCAGCAATCGACGCCCCCCTCCCCTCGCGCACAACCACATTATCGGGACACAACCATACATATAGTCATCGGGGCGCTACCTTGGCGCCCGGATCGCAACGGCCCCCAAGCGATCCGGCTTCGAATTTTCGAGCCCACGCCTTCGTCCGACCCAAAATGAGAAAAGCCCTCGCCATCGCACTCGTCGCGACACTCATGGTCGGTTCGATCACCGCGATCGCCACCGCGAGCGATCCGTTCTTGCGCCGTTCGACGACGGTCGAGGTCGTCGAAAAGATCGGTCCCAGTGTGGTCAGCATCACCACCGAACGGGTCGTCAATGGTGGACCGTTCCGGCGCACCGGAAACCCGTTCTTCGATTCGTTCTTTCGCGACCATTTCGAGCGGCGGGCTCCGCAGACGACCGAGAGTCTCGGATCGGGCGTCTTGATCGACGCGGAAGGTCACATCCTCACCAACGAACACGTCGTCGGCCGGGCCAGTCGAATTCTCGTCAGCCTCCCCGACGGAACCGAGTTCGAGGCGAGTGTGATCGGCGCCGACCCGAACAACGACATCGCGGTCCTCCAGGCCCAAACGGACGCGAAGCTGCCGTGGATTGCGCCCGCGACATCTTCCGACCTGATGGTGGGTGAGTCCGTGATCGCCATCGGAAACCCGTTCGGGTTGTCGAGCACGGTGACCACGGGCGTCATCTCTGCGATCAACCGCTCGGTCCGCGCTCAAAACCGCGTCTATCACGGATTCCTGCAGACCGACGCATCGATCAACCCCGGAAATTCGGGCGGTCCGCTCGTCAATGCCGCCGGTGAGCTCGTTGGCATCAACACCGCCGTCTACAACGGCGGCCAGGGCATCGGCTTCGCGATCCCGATCGATGTCGCCAAGCGCGTCGTGGATGCGTTGATCAAACACGGCGAGGTCGCGCCGGTCTGGATGGGATTGGACTTCCAGGATCTGAGCCCCGAGCTTCGAGCAGCCATGGATCTTCCGCCGGGCATCAGCGGTGCACTGGTCAACCGCGTACGCAAGGACAGCCCGGCGTCGCGAGCGAATCTGCGCCGTGGCGATGTCGTGATGTACCTCGATGAGCAACCTGTCGACTCGGCGAAGTTCTTTTTCGAGAAGCTCGAGACCAGTGTCGACGGACAAGAGGTCGCGCTGAGTATCTGGCGCAACGGCAAGAAGAAGACGATCGATGTCGTACTCGAGGAAATCCCGCCGCAACACGTCGCAAAGCTTGCGCAGGAGATCATGGGCCTGCAGCTCGAACCGAACCCCGCTGGCGGATTCGTGGTCCGATCGGTCCGCGAGGGGAGTGGCGCGGCCCAAATCGGCTTCCAGAGCGGTGATCTGGTGCTCGGCATCAACGGCGACTCACTCACCGACAATGACGCTCTGCGACGCACGATATTGAACCTGCGAGGCCTCTCGCACGCGCTCGTCGTCGTCCAACGCGGTGCGAACCGGTACCATGTCACCATTCCACTCGTCTGACCGGCGGGGTCCAATTGCTACGGGCTGGGTCGGACCCGCAACATTTGCGGGAACCCGGCATCGCAGTGCGGTTTCGAACCCGGTGAATGATCGCCTCGCGATCCGGCGTCAAACAGCCAGCGGGCCGACCCAGGACGGGTCGGCAGCGAGCGCGCAACGAGCCAGTTTTGGTCCCAATCTGCTGGCGAACGGAGAAATTCATGAAGCTTCCCATCCCGAACCTACTGCTGCTGACCGCGGTGATTGCGGTTTCACTCGTCGCGGCAGGCGCGCTGGACGTCCAGGTACGCTGGAGCGGCGGCGACGCACACGCAATCGACCTGTTCGGGAAATCCGACACTCCCGCCGAATCAGGCGACGAACCGTCCAGCAATGGCTCGGGGCTCTGGCAAAACGGCAGCGGGAACCCTCCGATCGTGCCGATCGGCGTTCCCGCGAGCTTCGCTGACCTCGCCGAGAAAGTGTCACCGGGCGTCGTCAATATTTCGGTCGAGAAAATCCAATCGGGTCCAAGCCCGCAGGACTTCTTCTTCTTCGGCGGCCGCTCCCCTCACGGGAACCAGGATCGCACGGTGCCGAGCCTCGGCAGTGGCTTCGTGATCTCGCCCGACGGCTACATCGTGACCAACAATCACGTGATCGAAGATGTCGAGGAAATCACCGTCCAGTTCAACGATGGCAGCAAGCTTCCGGCGAAGGTAATCGGACGCGACCCCAAGACCGACGTGGCCCTCATCAAGGTCGACGCCGAAAAGCAGCTCTTCGCCATTCCGCTGGGTGAGTCGGCGGGTGTTCGCCCCGGCGAGTGGGTGGTCGCGATCGGCAACCCCTTCGGGCTCGAGCACACCGTCACGGCCGGCATCGTGAGTGCCAAGCACCGTGTGATTGGCCAGGGCAACTACGACGATTTCATCCAGACCGATGCAGCGATCAACCCCGGCAACTCCGGTGGCCCGCTGATCAACCTGGCCGGTGAAGTGATCGGGATCAACACCGCCATCAATCCCCGCGCGAACACCATCGGCTTCGCCGTACCGATCGACATGGCCAAGACGATCCTGCCGCAGCTGCGCATGAGCGGACACGTCACGCGCGGCTGGCTCGGAGTGATGATCCAGGAGATTTCGCCCGAGCTGGCGGAAAACCTGGGGATCGAAGAGCTGAAGGGTGCCGTCGTGACCAAGGTGCTCGAAGGCGGGCCGGCCGACCTGGCTGGACTCGAGAGTGCAGACGTCATCGTCGAATTCGATGGCCAGCCGATCGATGAACTGAGCGAGCTGCCTCGCATCGTCGCGGCGACACCAGTCGACAAGAGCGTCGAGGTCGTCGTTCTGCGCGACGGCAAACGCAAGACGCTCAAAACCGTCGTCGGTACGCTGGAAGAGCTGCAGGAAACCGAGCTCGCATCCGCAACCAAAGACGAAGGGCCGGCAGCGTATGGACTGCGGGTACAGGATCTCACACCAGAGCTCGCCCAGAGGCTGGGGGTCGACGAGGAGCACGGGGCCGTCGTGACTGCGATCGAGCCGGGAAGCGCCGCGGATGAGGCCGGATTGCGCAGCCGAGACATCATTCTCGAAGTCGATCGCAACGAGGTGAAAGGCGTTTCCGAGCTGCGCGACCAGCTGGAGCAGTCCGATGATGGCGCGCTGCTACTGATCCGCCGCGGTGACGCGACGATCTTCGTACCGATCAAACGAGAGGCGTCCTGATCGGCCGCTGGCCCGCTCTGTCTGGATGGCCCTCCCAATAGCTGCACCAGAAGTGTCCAGTCCCCAAGAATGTACGCT
>JAJDAM010000221.1 GCA_029261905.1 Deltaproteobacteria bacterium | reverse complement strand
TCGACGAGCGGAATGATGTTGATGGTCGCAGCCATCGACATGATCGCGGTGTTCCTCGGGCTCGAGTTGATGAGCATTCCGATCTACGTGCTCGCTGGTTTCGATCGCCGCAAACTGCGAAGCAACGAATCCGCGCTGAAGTACTTCCTGATCGGTTCGTTTGCCAGCGCGATCATGTTGTACGGAATGGCGCTGCTGTACGGCGCGACGGGCTCGACGTCGTTCGCGGGCATCGGCGCCGGCTTCGACGAAGCGGGTTCGATGGGGTTGATCGGCCTCGGCATGATCGTGGTCGGGTTCGCGTTCAAGATTTCGTCGGTGCCGTTCCACCAGTGGACGCCGGACGTCTACGAAGGCGCGCCGACGACCGCGACGGCCTTCATGTCGGTCACCGTCAAGGTATCGGCGTTTGCTGCGCTGGTTCGATTCCTGGCAATGACGTTCGGCCCGCTCGACGAATCGATTCAAGGTGTGATCTGGGCACTCGCCGCGTTGACGATCATCGTCGGCAACGTGATGGCGGTGATCCAGGACAACGTAAAGCGGCTGCTCGCCTACTCGAGCATCGCGCACGCCGGCTACCTGTTGATCGGCCTGGTCACGGGAACGATCCAGGGTTATTCGGCGATGGTCTTCTACCTGATCGCATACACGTTCATGACGCTGGGCGCGTTTGGCGTCATCGTCGCGCTCGCGAACCGCGGACAGGACTGCGATCGCGTCGAGTCGTTCGCGGGGCTGGCACAAACGCGTCCCGGTCTGGCTGCCTTGATGACGCTGTTCATGGTCTCGCTCGCAGGGATCCCCGGCACGGCGGGCTTCATCGGAAAATTCACGGTATTCGCGGCGGCCATCAACGAAGGCGTAGTCGGCCTATCGGTGATCGGCGTGCTGATGAGCGTCGTCTCGGTTTACTACTACCTGCGTGTACCCGTGCTGATGTACATGCGCGAGCCGGGTGACGAGGCACATCGGACCGAGATTTCGTCCGGTGAGGGTCTCGTGTTGGTCATTTGTGCCGCTGCCGTGATCCTGATGGGCTTGTTCCCGAACAACGTTCCGACATTGCTTTTCGGCCCCCTGCGCGTGCTCGACTGGTCGCGCGACGCGGTTTCGCTCTTCTTCTAGTCGGCCGGCGTCACGAAGTTTTTGAATCCGTGATGTGTGATGCAGACGTGGTCTCGGTGCTCTCGAGACGGGAGTGGGTTCTCGACGGCTGAGGGCGAGGACGCGTCGTACTCAGTAGGCCCATTCCGTGCGCCGCGCCCTCGCCCTCAGCCTTGCGGGCCGGTGGGTGGATCGGGTCGTCGCCAGGCGAGGCCGGCCTGCTGAAGGGCATTCAACGTTCACCTGAGTAGGTCCGATCATTCCGCATGCCACGGTTTCGATCTTCTTCCAGTCGGCCGCGGCGCGTTTGGACAACCTGCCAAGCACGCCACCCGAGGGCTTCGGTACTCTCCCGCTGACCTATTGAAGCCAGCCTAGGCTTCCAGGTCGCACCCGCGCTGCCATCGGGAGAAGGCCATGGCCGACCGCACGTTCCAGATTCCCGAAACCGATTCCGAGCACGACTTCCGCGTGAAGTTCGATCGCGCCGGGCGCGGACCGGCCGGTCATCCGGTACGCGACGACATCCAGCTGTTGTCACCCGACTTCTACGCGGACCCGCACCCGACGATGACGTGGATGCGCGAAAACGCGCCCGTCTACTGGGACGATGCCACCGGCATCTGGGGCATCACGCGATACGCCGATCTGATGACCGTGTCACGTGACTGGCAGACGTTCTCATCGGCGCAGGGTTCGCGCCCCGAAAGCTCGGTTCCGAGCATGATCAATTTCGACCCGCCGCAACACATCTTGCGCCGTCGGATCGTCAGCGCGGGCTTCACGCCGCGACGCGTCGAAGAACACGAGCCCTTTCTGCGCCGGACCGTCGGGGAACTGATCGATCGTGTCGCCGCGCGCGGCGAATGCGATTTCGTGCGCGAGATCGCGACCCCGCTTCCGATGTACATGATCGGCGAACTGATGGGCCTGCCCGAAGCCGACTACGACCAGTTGTTGGAATGGTCGGACCTGTTCGCGACCGGTGGCAACGAGGTGCTCGGTGCCGTGGAGCCGGCGGTCGAAGCCTACGCGAACTACGTCCTCGCGCTGATCGCAGAGCGCCGAGGAAACGACGCCGAAGACCTCGTCAGCCTCGTGATCAACACGAAAATCGACGGCGAACAGCTGACCGACATCGACGTGATCTTCGAGACCATGCTGATCCTGGTCGGTGGCGACGAGACGACCCGCCACGTGATCTCGGGCGGGTTGCACGCGCTACTCGCGCGCCCCGACCAACGCGAAAAGCTGGCCTCGAACCCGGCACTGCTCGATTCCGCGATCGAAGAGATGCTGCGCTGGTCGACCCCGATTCAAAACATGAACCGCACCGCAACGCGAGATACCGAGCTGGGTGGCCAGACGATCCGAGAGGGCGATCGGTTGCTACTGCTCTACCCATCGGGCAATCGCGACGCGGTTGTATTCGACCACCCCTTCGACTTCGACATCACGCGCACCCCCAACGAGCACCTGGCCTTCGGCGGCTACGGTCGCCACCACTGCCTCGGCGCCCAACTCGCACGGCTGGAATTGCGCGTGCTATTCGAGGAAGTGCTGAGTCGCCTGCCGGACATCGCGCTCGCTTCGCCCGACATCGAGCCCCCGAGACGTCGCGGCAACTTCGTACTCGGCCTGGAATCGCTGCCCGTCGTCTTCACACCGAGGTGAACC
>JAJDAM010000220.1 GCA_029261905.1 Deltaproteobacteria bacterium | reverse complement strand
GGTCCGACGCTGTATCGCGAACTCAATCGGATCGTGTTGATGATCCGACCCGTCGGCGGCATAGCCGGCCCGCAGTGGGTCGACGCAGCTGTCAGCATCATCGACGTTCTCCCCACGGTCGTCGATCTCATCGGACAGAGTGCCGACGCGAACTGGACCGGAAGGACTCTCACGCCGCTGTTCCGCGACTCACCCGGTGCCGAGAACGTTGCGGAGGCGTTCGACAGCCGTGCGATCTTCGCGCAAAAGGGCCGAGAGAACGTGAAGGACGTCTACGCCATCATTCAGTCCGGTTGGAAGTACATTTGGCGCCCCGGCCGTTACCGCGTGCTCTACGAAGTTGCACGCGACCCCCGTGAGGAGTTCAGCGTCCTCGATTCCCGACCCGAGGTTGCAGCTCGGATGCACTCGGCATTGATCGACTACCGCGGCGTCGCGGCCGGACTGCCGCACGAAGTGATCGACGTGCCGCTCGATGCCGCCGAGTTCGAACTCCTGCGCGAACTCGGCTACGTGGAAGCCGGCGCGCCGAGCCAGCCGGCCGAGCAGTGACCCTCACCGACTCCGACGACCGTCGCGCCCCCTACCTGGGGCTCGCACTCGCCACCGCAATGGCGGCCACCTTGCTCCAGTACGGCATCGGCGATTACCCGGTCGGTGGGGACTCTGCGTATTTTCTCTATCTGGGACAGCGGGTTCTCGGCGGCGACTCGATCTACGCCAACACCTTCCTGGGCTACCCGCCGATGGGTCCACTGCTGACCGGAGCCGTGATGGGCATCGGCGATGGTTTCGACATCCCGACCTACATCGCGCCCCGCTACGCTGGGCTGTTTCTCGCCTGGGCGAACGCCTGGTTGATCTTCTCGATCGCCCGACACGCTACCGATCGAACCACCGCCGGCATCCTGGCGGGTATCGTGCTGTCGAGCTTCGGCTGGTACGGCGGCTTCGTGGTGAGTTCATTCGAACCGAAGATGATGGTGATGACGCTTACGCTACTCACCAGCGTCGCGCTCCAACACAGGCGTCCGTTCGCCGCGGGCCTCTGTGCTGCCCTCGCGCCCCTGTGCTGGCAACCGGCTGGTATCGTGGCGCTCAGCGCGCTGGCAGTGACACTTTGGAGCGGCCGGACCGCGTTGGTGAAGACGCTTTCTCTGTTCGCCGCGGGGGTCGTCGTCGCGCTGCTTCCGAGCGTGGTCTATCTGACCGTGGAGTCGGCCTGGCTGGACTTCGCCAATCGTCTGTTCGGGATCCACGTGCAGACACAGTTCGGCGATGTATTCACGCCACTGCGTTGGGTCCGATACTCGTTGCGAGCCTACGCGAGCGAGCGGTGGTTTCTCATCGCTGGCGCGCTGGGCGTACTCGTTTTCGCAATCCGCTCGGTGACGCAGTGGCGTCATGGCAGCGGCGAGACCGGGTGGCTCGCGCCGAAATTGGGTGGCATGCCGCTGCTGGCGTTGGGATGGATCACCTATAACTCAATCGACTTCCAGGGTTATCCCGACCTGCTGCCCGCGCTTCCGATCATCGCGTTCTTCGCAGCCTGGCTGGCTGCGACCGTCGTAGAAATCGTCTCGACACTCGGCGCACGTTGGGCGCGCGCACGACTCCTGTCGCGATTGGCCGCGACTGTGCTGACACTGCTCGCGGTACCCACCGCCGTCTACGGATTGAGCGATGCCTTTCGATTCGAGCCGGCCACGACACTCGAGACGCAAATCGAGACCATCCGCGAGCTCACCGATGCCGGGACCGTTCTCGCCTTTGGCGCCGACGCCGTCTACGTACTCAGCGAACAGCGAGCCACGTTTCCGTTCCTGCGACTCAGTCCTGTCTTCGACGCGCACCTGCATCTCGTTGTGCCCGGAGGATGCGTGGAGTTGTTCCGGCAAGTCGTCGAAATTTCACCGGCGGCAATCGTCGTGCGAGCGGGGACTCAAGGTTGGTGCATCACTTCGATCGCCGTGAAGGCCGAGGCGGCCGGATACCAGAAGACCGTGATTTCGTGGTCCAAGCCGATGCACGGCGATCGGCGCGATATCGCTCGCGGAGAGGGGAAGAGGATCGATTGGGAAATCTACCGCCGCCCCGACTGACGCACGCGATCGTCCGAATCGGCGTAGCGATCTGGCTGACCGTCTTGGCGGGTTGTCAGGGTGAAGCCGCGCGCCCCCAACCGAATCTGGTGCTGATCGTGCTCGACACGGTGGGGCCGACGCACCTTTCCGCCTATGGATATCCGAGGCCGACCACCCCCTACCTGGAGCGGTTCGCAAAGCGAGCGACGCGCTTCGACCGCGCCTACTCGACTTCATCCTGGACACTGCCGGCGCACGCATCGGCGTTCACCGGTCTGGCCCCCATCCGTCACGGTGCAGACCAGATCAGCCAGCGACTCTCATCGGACCCCGTGATGCTCGCTGAACTGCTCACCGCGGCTGGTTATCAGCCCGCCGGGTTTTCGAACAATCCGTGGGTCTCCCACAAGCGAGGCACGGCGCGAGGCTTCGAATTTTTTGCTGAGCTCTTCCGAACGCGGCACATACTTCCCTACGCGGTCGAGCGTCATGCGACGGTCGATGCAGTCTCGCTCTGGTTGCGCTCACAACGCGATACGACCCGACCGTTCTTCGTGTTCGTGAACTTGACCGAGGCCCATGCGCCCTACTCGCCTCCTTGGATCTATGCCGAGCCATTCTTCGAGGCAAAGAGCGATTGGATGGCCGCCTTGAATCGCATGAGCGCGTTGCTGCCACTGAACGTGATTCGCCGCAACTACCTCGGAGGCGTCGAAGGCGGCATGCTTCAGCCCGCCGACATCGAAATGGCTCGAAACCTCTACGACGGAGAGATTCGCTACCTCGATGCGATCGTCGAGCGGTTGGTCGGCGAAATCGAGACCCTTGCGTCCGAACGGCCCACACTGTTGTTCATCGCCTCGGATCACGGTGAGAATTTCGGACAGCACGGACACATGGGACACGCATTTTCGCTGTTCGACTCGACGCTGCGGATTGCACTGCTCGCCGCAGGTGATGGCTTCGATGCTGGCGCCACGGACGACCGGCTCGTTCAGATTTCGGATCTGTTTCCGACGATTCTTCGTGCCGCGGGCGCGCCGATTCCCGAAGGCATCGACGGTCGAGAGCTTCGAGCGCCGCATGATCCCGAACGCGGATTGAGCGCGCTGTACGCGCATCCGGTGCAGGCGTTGGCAACATTCCCCGCCGACCAGCGCGACAGCGACACGCTCGACGGATTGCGCCGAGAGCTTCGCGCCGGAATCATCGGATCGCACAAGTTGATCCGCGGCTCTGACGGAACCGAGGAGATCTACGACCTCCTCGACGATCCCGATGAACAGCGCCCGATCGAGCGGGTCGACGAGTCGCTACTCGGGCGACTGCGAGCCTTGGCGGGTTCACCACGACCTGCCAGCGCGATCGAGGGGGGATCCCAACTGGAAGTCGACGAAGAAACACGCCGTGCGCTCGAGACGATGGGGTACCTCCAACCCTCCAAAGTCCCGCAGCCGAGTTCGGACCCACCCTGACTCCACCGCTACCGGTGCACGCTTCGCCGTTCCCGAACCGCCAACCAGATCAACGTGAGTGCGGCAAGGAGCACGTAGCCGACGAGCGCCCACGCCGCGACACGCGGCGGGGCAAGGGCCAGCAGATCGCGGTATGGAACTTCGCTGCTCAGCGGGGTCAGAAGCGGCAGGCGACTTGCGAAATCGCCTGGGAAGTCGGGAATGGTCCAGAAGAACCGCT
>JAJDAM010000219.1 GCA_029261905.1 Deltaproteobacteria bacterium | reverse complement strand
CGATCGACCGGCTGCGCGCGATCGGTCCACCGCAATTCGGGGCGCTAGGTACCGTCGTCGAGTTGCGGCCGGACTCGAGCGGCATCCTGCGAGAGGCGCCTGCCGGCAAGAACCTCGATTCGAGCCAAGGCGCCCGAATTTCGGACGATCGGGTCCAGTTCGGCCTGAGCCGGCGGGAAATCCGGCGCGTCGAACAGCGGCTCGGCGATCTCGTCGAAGAGGTCGACGAGGGCTCGATTCGCACGTTTTGAACTCGCCGGGGCAACGCTTCGAATCGGCGCCCGCGAGCCCGCCTCGACACCCGCTCGATTGATTGGTGCTAAAGGCACACACCCGCAAATTCGATGATTGGGTTGGGCCGAATCCAACTCGAACGGCGGGAATCAATTGCGCATTGCACTGGCGACTGAGGGAACGCGGGGGGACGTCTACCCGATGCTCGCGCTAGCCGAGGCCTTCCGAGAACGGGGCCACGAACCCGTGGTGTGTGCGCCGCCCGATTTCTCGCAAGACGCCGCCGATCGCGGCCTGGCCTTCCGACCCATCGGGATCAGTGTCAAGCAGGTCCTCGCAGACGAAGCCGAAGCGATTGCCGGTGGCGGCCTCCAACAGTTGCGCACGGTGCGCGACTACATGCGAGAGACGCTCGATCGCCAATTCGCCGAACTGCCGGACGCGACTCGCGGCGCGGATCTGATCATCGGTGCGGGTGTGCAGGGGGCAGCCGGAACGTGCGCCGAACTCCACGGCGCGGACTACCGCTACGTCGTCTACTGCCCAGCGATCATCCCCGCACCGGACTACGCGCCGATGCTGTTTCCCGCGCGACCGCTTCCACGCTGGGTGAACCGAATGATGTGGGGCGCATCCCGCTTCGGATTCAACTGCCTGTTGCGTCCCCGGATCAACCGACTGCGCAACCAGGTCGGCCTGCCGCCGGTCAAAGACCTCTACCGATACCTGCTATCGGACCGTCCGGTGATTGCATGCGATCGCGAGCTGATCGGGATTTCCGATGAGCTTTCGGCCCGGACCGACACGATTCGATGCCTGCATCCGATGTCCGAAGCGCCGCTTGCACCCAAGCTCGAGGCCTTTCTCGAAGCAGGGCCACCGCCGATCTACGTCGGATTCGGCAGCATGACCGACCCGGCTCCCGACGCGACCACGACCACCCTGCTCGACGCGATCGCTCGGGTCGGCTGCCGGGCGCTGATTTCCGAAGGCTGGGCAGGACTCGGCCAGGGCGCCCTTCCCGAAGGTGTCATGACCGTGGGACGCTGCTCCCACGCCACGCTTTTTCGACGCGTAGCCGCAGTCGTCCATCACGGGGGAGCCGGAACGACGACGACCGCAGCACGCGCCGGCGCACCACAGCTTCTGATCCCCCATTTGCTCGACCAGTACTACTGGTCGAATCGGGTCTCGATGCTCGGTGTCGGCCCCCCTGCGATCCACCGCAACCGGCTCGACTCACTTCAGCTCGCGGACACACTCTCCGCGATGCTCGACAACGAACTTCTCGCGGAGCGCGCGAGCGAACTCGGCGGGCGCCTGCGCGAGGAGGCCAGCGGAGACCCGACCACCGTATTTTTCCGGTAGTTTTTTGCGGAGGTCCTTTGCGGACGCCCTTTGCGGACCCGGTAGGTGGCGCGTGCGGAAGTCGGCGTTCAGTCCGCCAGCAACAGCGCCCCATGCGCTGGACCCCGGTATCGAAGCCAGACCAGCAACCCGAGTGCGACCGCTGCGAGCCCGGCAGAGAGTCCCCACCAGATGCCAGCGAGCCCCCATCCCTGCTGAAGTCCCAGCCACGCCCCCAGCGGTAACGCGAGTACCCAGTACCCGAACAGATTCAGCCACGCGGCCGGTGCAGTTCTCCCCATCCCACGCAGGACTCCGCAGCCCGCGACCTGGATGCCGTCGAAGACTTGAAAGGCGGCCGCGATTGGAAGGATCGCCGCCGCGAGCGAAATCAGCTCGGTGTCGGCCGTGTACAAGGCCGGAAGTTGCCATCGAAACAGCGCGAACAGCGTGGCCGAAATCGTCATCACGGCCGCCGCCATTCCGATCGCCACCCAACCGGCCCGCTGTGCGGCGATCGGCTGCCCAGCCCCGAGCAGATTGCCGACCCGAGTGACGGCCCCTTGCGAGATTCCCAGCGGAAGCATGAACGCGAGCGCCGCCATGTTGAGAACCACCGCATGCGCCCCCGCAGGTCCGGCACCCAGATGACCGGCCATCAACGTCGCGGCCGAAAATGCCCAGACCTCGAGTGACATCTGGATTGCGACCGGGAAGCCGAATCGCATGATCCGGCGCAACGCTGGCAGCTCGAACGCCTCACGGCTCCAGGGCTGCCACGCTCCTTCGTGGAGGCTGAAGCCCCAGACGAGGCCCAGCATCGCAAACAACGTCGCGCCCCGTGTCAGCGCGGTTGCGATACCCGCTCCGTACAGACCGAGTTCAGGCAATCCCAGGTGGCCGAAGATCAGCGCCCAATTCGCAATCCCATTGAAAACGTTTGCAACCAACATCACCCACATACCCGGCCGAACGATCTCGCGACCGGCGAGGTACTGCCGCAGCGCCAGGAACATCAGAAAGATC
>JAJDAM010000218.1 GCA_029261905.1 Deltaproteobacteria bacterium | reverse complement strand
GGGTGCAATCCGTGTCCGCAGCAGAGGGTTTCATGAATAATGCGGGTTAGATGCTGGGCATCCGAGTCTGATCGATGAAGGACAAACCGATACCGGGAAAGGTTTCGTTGAGATCCTCGATCAGGCGGGAAATTTTGGGTGAGCCGTCGACATCGATGAAATAGGTCGCCTCGAGGTTTCCCTCGCGCGCGTCGACCCGGCGTAGATCCATGTTTCGCACGTGACGCCCGATGACTCCGTTCAGCGAATCGATCCGCTCGGCTTGATCCCCCCCTTGCGCGAAATCGACCGACAAGAAGAGCCGTGTCTGTTCATTGCCGCGGCGCACGTATCGAATCACGCTGATCGCAGCCAGAATCGACAGCGACCCCAGGGTGGCGGCCGAAACCTGGTCGGCTCCGAGGCTCAGGCCGATCGCGATCGCCAAAAACAAATAGGCGAGCTCCTCGGGTTCTTTGATCGGCGTGCGGAAGCGGACGATCGAAAGCGCGCCGACGAGACCGAGCGACAGCGCCAGCGACGACTTCACCACAGTGATGATCAGCGTGGTGGTCAGCACGATGAATGGAAACACGCCGCCCAACTCTTCGCGGTTCGAATGTGTCGAACCGAAGCGCTCGAAGTGCCAGCGCATCAGCAACGAGAGCGCCAGACCAATCGCCAGGTGGATCAGCAGGTCGATCTGAGAGAGCGGCGCTCCTGTCGGAAACTGCAAGCTGAATTGGTCCATGTTTGGCGTGGCCCTTTGATGGAACGAGATGGGGGAGCGAGGAGCGCCGGATCGAGGAGTGTTGGGGTGACGATGTGGGCGGGCAGTATACCGCTGGTTTGTCACCGGTGAGCGACGGACTGGACGGTGCCAGTTCGTCAGCCGATGGATAGGCCGGGTAGACGGGGAAGGGGAACTCGACCTCCCGCAAACGCAGTCCGCGAGGCGAACGAAATTTGTTTCGATCGCATCGGTCGACAGCCCGTGACGACTGCCGGCCGCGTGGTAATCTGCGCACGCGCCAACTCCGACGGGCGCCAAATCAGGAGAGATTCGACCCATGGGCAATATCGAAGAGTCCCCGCGACTGCGAATCGTGCTTCCCTTTGTGTCGTTACTGTTGATTTTCGCCCCACTGTCGCTGATTCCGGCGACTGCAGATGCCGAATCGACGTCCGAAGTCGGAGCGATGAAGTTCCCCCTCCAGCAAGCCCGTCGCGACCAGCAGCGCGAAACGACCGCAGCAGCGATGTACAGGGCCGGTCTCGCGTGGCCGGTGGGCGGCTCGGCGGAGGATTCAGAGGAAAGCCAGGGCCAGAAGTGGTGGCTGTCCGCGTCCGCTGGCGCCGAATTCAACGCCGACGTCGTGCTGTTTACCAACGCGCTCGGTCCCCCCGAAGAAATCGATGAGGACGACCATGCCGGCGGTGTCTGGTTCGTGGAGGGCGGTGCCGAGCTGTTTCGCATCGGTCGATGGTCCGGGGGGCTGCTGGCGTCGTACTGGGGGAGTGCGTACACGGATTTGAACGGTTTCGATACGAATTTTCCGTCGATCGGAACCTGGCTCGACATCGCGACCAGCGAGAACACGGTCCTTCGCCTGCGGTACGACGCGGCCTACGCGTGGGTCGACGGCGACGGAACCGCGGAGTCGCACCACGCAAAGCCGTCACTGTTCATCGATTGGGATCACGCCGGCGATTCGGAAATTTTTGCGGAGTACTACTACTACGATTTCGATACGTCGCTACCGGACTTCCCGATACCGGATGGCACCGCGGCGCCCGGCCTGTGTTCGGTGCCCGCCTCCGCATTTCCGTGTGGGCCGACTTCGCGTGAAGACGGCGAGCGGAGATCGCGAACCGGCTGGGGCTTCAATTTCGGTGGTGAACACCGCAAAGAGTTCGAATGGAATCACACGCAGCTCCGTTTCGGATACTTCTACCAGCACTACATCCCGCACGGCGCCGAATTTCACAACCAGTCCCACCAACTGTGGATCGGGACGCGAACCGCACTGCCGCTCGGCTTCACGTTCGACGCAGAAACGGGGTTGGTCTACCAGTCGTTTCGCAGCCAATCCGCCTACCCGGACCCGGACCGGCTCGCGCCGAACGTTCAATACGGATTGCAGGACATCCGCCGCCACGACGTCGAGTGGAAGGTATCGGCCGCGATCGGAAGGCAGATCACGTCGATGCTCAGCGCATCAGTCGAGTACGCATTCACCAGCCGCGACTCCAACTACGAGTTCTTCGATTACAACCGGCACAGGCTGGGCGCGTATCTGACGCTTTCATTTCAGTAGCCGACCTGCGGCCCGGGCCGCGCCGAACGATCAGACCGCCAGCTTCAACTCGGTCTTCACGGCTTCCTCCGCCGTCGGTGCGTGCGTGGCCGCGTCGCGGTAGTTCACCGCATCGGGATCGCGCTCGAGTCGCCATGCCTGTAGTCGCAGTCGAACCAGCAATCGCAGGTATCGTGCCTGCTTGCTGATGATCTCCCATCCGATGCGCGGGTAGAACCGATACGCCTTCTCGGTGGGAAGGCCGGGGCGCCGCTCGGTCCGTGACTTGATCCGGAAGTAACCGCCGTCGAGCGGATGCAAACCCTCGATCGCCGAGCAGCCGGCAAACCAGAGTGCCATGTTGGCCATCTTGGTCGGCTTGATTCCGCTCGCACGCGCGCGCCGAAGCAGCGTTTCGATGTGCTCGGGTGTGTAGTACGTCGTCCACGCGGATTGAAACGCATCCCGCCATTCGTCGGCCGACATCCGGGCATGACCCGTGGTGACGTGATGGAGATCGTAGTTGTTCATGTCGGGGTCCATCTCGATACCCGCATCGAACAATTCCTTGTGGTCTTGGGATCCGGGCAATGGCGTCAATACGAAGAACTCGAGAATGTCGACCGGCAGCTCTCGCTGAATGATCCGCACGTCACGGAGGATCGATTCTTTCGTGTCGCCGGAAAATCCGATGATGTAACCCGCAAAGACGATCACCTGCTGGTCGTGCCAGGCCTGCATCATGTCGCGATACTCGGAGATCTGGTTCTGACGTTTCTGGGCACCCTTGAGTGCTTCGGGGTTGATGTTCTCGAGGCCGATGAACACTTTGCTCACTCCGGCACGACGCGATTTTTCGATGAAGTTCGGTATCTGGTGACAGAGTGTGTCGACCTGAATCGTGATCTTGAACTTTTGGCGCTCGCGAATCGTGATCAGCCGATCGAGAATCGACTCCCAATCGCGATTTCGCGCGAAGTTGTCGTCGGTGATGAAAAAGTTCTTGATCCCCTGGGCGAGGTTCGCTCGGATGATTTGCTCGACGTCATCGGCACTGCGCCTTCGGGATTTGCGCCCCTGCACGTTGATGATCGTGCAGAAGCTGCATTGGAACGGGCAGCCGCGGCCGGCATCGAAGCTCGTTTGAGCGCCGATGCTTCGCTCGATTCGTTCTCTTGGGAGGAAGGGTGCGGCTTGTCCTTCGAGTCCGGGCAGATCGTTCAGGTAGTTGTAGATCGGCTTCATCGAGCGGGTCGAGGCAGCGTGAATCAGGTCTTCGAGGCGCCCCTCTGCCTCTCCGGCGAACAGCGATACGCCCAGATCGAGGGCTTCTTGCAGGTCGGGCTGAACGCCAGGGAGCATCGCGAGACATCCGCTGATGTGAAACCCACCGATGGCGACTTGAAGGCCTGCGGATCTGAATTTTCGCGCCAGATCCATCGTGCGCGGAAACTGGTTGCTCTGCACACCGACGAATCCGACCAGTCCGCCGCCGGCGGCATGGACATCGCGAACGATCTCTGCCACGTCGATCCGAGAGTTCGTCTCGTCCAACGCATGGCATTCGATTGCGACATCCTCGCCGAGGATACGCCGGTCGGCGCAGTCGGTGACCAGCCCATACAAGGTCGCGAGCGTGTTCGACGGGATCACGGAGCGAACCCAGCGGATCACGTATCCGTCGTCATCGTAGTGAGAGGGCTTGATCAGGTAGACGGGGAAGCGCACGGCCTTGACGGCCTCGAGTGCCATGAAATCCAATCCTTTCCGGCGCACTGGGCGCCAGCTGTGATGGGTCCAGTGTCTGGGGACTGATGGCCGCTCGCTCGATCAGCCAGTCGCGGTCGCTCGCCTTTGCTCTGCGTGCGCACCGGTGCGCTCTCGGGTTTGTCGGATCGCTCGGCCTGGAGCGGCGATCCGATGTCATTTGGCTCGAAGGCCAAGGAGCCGAGAGCGACTGGTGTCTAGCTCACGCGGCAATCGATCGCCAAGTTCGAACAGTCGTTGCCGCGAAGTGAAGTGGAATCGCCCGTTCGTCGATAGGCTGATATGGCGTTCGCCGCAACTCGGCTGGGAGTCTGGTTCGTGCTACTCGCAGCCCTGGCTGCGTTGGTGACGCAGCTTCGCCCGGTTCTCATCTACCATCTGACCGTTCTTCCCGAACTCGAGGCACGCGGGCTGGCCGGTTCGATCGACTCGCCTACGTTCGTGCGATTCGATCCGCCCGAAGCGGATTGGCCCCGGCTCGTCGTGGCAAACTTTCAATTGCGAGCGCCCATTCTGGGAGTCCGCGAAGGCAATCCGTGTTTCGCGTGTGGATCGGGATGCCTGTTGAAAATCGCGGGAGGGACGCTCGGCATATTCCGCAATGTTCCCGACGAGAACCTCGCGGATGCGCTCGACCTGTTCGCGTCGCGCGGCTCCGATATCGGCCCATGGCGATCGCGATCGCGCAATTGGTCGACCCTGGAGGCGGTGGCCGCGAGATCCTTGAATACGAATCTGCCCGAGTCGTTCCGGTTTCAGGCGCCGGGAAGCCAGGGGTTGGTCACCGTGCATTCGGGGTCCCTC
>JAJDAM010000217.1 GCA_029261905.1 Deltaproteobacteria bacterium | reverse complement strand
GGCTTGCACATTCGTCCGCTGCTGGTGGTCCCCGCGAGTCGATCCGGGTACCGCATTTCGTGTTACGAGCCGCTCGTGCCCGCCGCGTGGGCCCAGCTCGCAGCTGCAACGGACACCGTCGACTTCACGCTCGAGAACCTCGACCCGGAGCGCTATCCGACTCTGTTCGACGTCGCGAGCGTCACCGAGATCGTTCGCCTGCGACGGGCGAACCCCGACATCTCATTGCCGGATTTGATCGCGGAGCTGACCGAAGACCGCAGCCCTTACGCCAACGGCCTGCCACCGCGAGCCGGCCTACCCAAGAACGTGTCGGCAGAGCGCAGCCACAACGCGGATGCATTGCCACGCGCGTATCTGATCGACCGACACGAAGTCCGCAGCAACTCCGAAGCGCTCGAGTCGCTGGTCTCGAATGATTTCGACCCGCACACCACGGTGTTGATCGATCGCGAACCGGGCGTTCCGGCCGCCGATGCCCGGCCGGCAACCGCCGTCCCCATCACCCGCTACGCGCCGGAACGCGTCGACATCGACCTGGCGCAGGACGGCCCCGAAGCGACCCGGCGCGACCGATGGCTGGTGCTGACCGACAGCCATTATCCGGGATGGCAAGCCAGTGTCGACGGGATAGCGACGCCGATCTACCGCGCCAACGGCGTCTACCGGGCAATTCGGGTCCCCGCCGGTGCTCGAAAGGTGAGCTTCCGCTACGCACCCCGCAGCTTCCGGATCGGATCCTGGATCTCCGCGGGCTCGTTGATCGCGAGCCTCGCCATCCCACTCGCCGTCCGGTCGAGGGGCCGAAAACACAGCGGCTGATCAGCCCTCGATTGGCCCAGCGAGCGACTCGGGAACTAGCGTCCCTTCCATTCGGGCTTGCGCTTCTCGGCGAACGCACGCGGGCCCTCGATGAAGTCTTCGCTCTTGATCAACTTGTGAACGCTGTCGTAGCGCAGGCCCATCGCTTCTTCGATCGTGGGCGCCTTCATGCCGTCCATCACCGACTGCTTCGTTGCGCGTACGCTCAGCGGTGAGCACTCGAGGATCTGGTCCGCCCAACGCCGCGCGGCGGCCATCAGTTCAGCTTGCGGCACGACCTCGTTGACGAAACCCAGTTCTTGCCCCTCGGCGGCGCTGACGCGTCGGCCCGTGAGCAGCATTCCCATCGCCTGCTTCTGCGGAATCTGTCGAGGCAAGCGATGCATACCGCCCGCCAGAGCAGCCAGACCGACGCGCGGCTCGGGAAGCGCGAATACTGCGTTGTCTGACGCGATGATCAGGTCGCAGGCCAGCGCGATCTCGAAACCGCCGCCCATCGCGACGCCGTTGACGGCCGCGATGATCGGCTTGTCATTGTCGTAGCGGGACGTCAGACCACCGAAGCCCCGGGGCATTTCTCCGAGGCCGCCGCCCGAGGCCGTCGCCTTGAGGTCGTTGCCCGCGGAGAACGCGCGGTCGCCCTCCCCGGTGATGATCGCAATCCACTGGTCGGGATCGGCGCAAAAATCGTCGAATACCTCGCCGAGTTCGATGTTTGCGGGCGGGTGCAGGGCATTCATCAGCTTGGGACGATTGATCGTGACGGTCGTGACCTTGCCGTCTCTTTCGACGCTGCAAAACTCGGGCATGGGGGGCTCCTCAGGTTTGGATGGACGGGGTTTTGATAGATGGGTTCGGATCCATCAGGTAGCGCGTCAGAAGCGTCACCACCTCCTCGATGAACTTCTCCGTCGACAGGTCGTGCAGGCCGTGCAGCACGAATCGATGGGTAAGCGCCTCGGTCAACTGCACGACGAGATGTGCGGCGGTATCCGCGTCGCTGACGACGACCCTCGGGAGTTGTTGCAGAATCGACAGCCACGTGTGGGCGAGCGCTTCCTCGGTCTGCAGCACGCACTCGTGCAGCTCGGGTGGATGCGGGGCTTCTTCGAACAGAACGCGATGCAAATCCGGCTCGTGACCGTGCAGCGTGACCATCGCGGTCACGAACGAACGCAGCAGGGCCTCGAGATCGACTTCGGTCCCGACCGCATCGGACAGCAGTGACTCTACGGATCGCATTCCCGCGTTCACCCGGCTCTCGACGAGGGCCACCAACACGGCGTCTTTATTGGGGAAATACTGATAGAACGATCCGACGGATACGCCCGCCCGTTGCGCGATCCGGTTGGTGGTCCCGGCCGCGTAGCCGTGCTCGGAAAACACTTGTGCGGCGGCCTCGAGGATCACTTCCAACGTGACCTGCGACCGGCTCTGGGTCGGCGTGCGGCGGACGTCGAATACGGTTGATGTCTTGCGCGCCAAGCTTGCATCCTCCCGACCCGACGACTCCATCCGGCGAGCACCAGGACCTTGCGATCGAGTGGTGTCCCGATGATTGTTGGTCGTGATTCGAAACCCGTTGATCGCCGCGAGGTTACGGCCCCCGCTTTCTCCGGCTGCGAAAATCGGAGAATTCGGGTTCTAAAACAGCTACTTCCGCGCCGTCACCAACAATCGTCGGGACACAACCTGAGTAATCCCTCGATTGATTGCTCACATTCTACCGGACGATCTCTCGATGTCTCCCCCCGCCTGAGCCACCCACAAACGTCGGGACACGACCCAAAACCCGCAATGGCCGCCAGCTTGCGGCTGAATCATCATTGCCGGTCGAACGGGAACTACCCAATGATCTCGCGGCACCAGCGAACGCGGATCTCGCGGCTGAACGGAGGCGGAGCGAATGGCGAGAACGAGTCCGATCGCCAGTGACGATGCGCTGCGCGAGCGCGCCGAGCGGCTCGCCGAGCAGACCCAGTCCACCTCGATCGCGGTGTTGCGGAGCGGCGAATTCGTGGTCGACTGCTCGCGTCCACTGCCCGCGTCGGGCTCCTGGGCCGTCTTGCAGCCGGAGCCGGTACTCGAGCCGGAGCCACCGCCCGCGCTCGGCCTGGCATTCGAACGGATGACCAACGGGCGGATGCGCCAGGACATCGCGAGCGCACACAAGAGCATCGTGTCGATGCTGGTCGCCTGTGCGCGCGACCGCGACCTGCTAACGCTCGAAGATTCCGCCACGCAGTACCTCGGCGAAGCGTGGTCGCGTGCCCCGCGCGAGGTCGAGGCGACGATCACGCTGCGGCATCTGCTCACGATGACGTCGGGGCTCAGCAACGGGCTCGAACTCGAGGACCCGCCCGGCACACGTTGGAACTACACCCTCGGGCCGGCCTGGCACTTGTTGAAACGCGTGCTGCCTGTGGCAGCGGGCATCGGTCTCGCTGAACTGTCACAAGAGTGGCTGTTCGGACCGCTCGGTCTCACCGACACTGTTTGGGATCTCCGGCCCGGCATGACCTACCCCGACGGCGAGCCGGTCGAGGTCTTGCTGAGCCACGCCGCGGACCTCGTGCGACTCGGTCAGCTCGTGCTGCACGACGGCCGCAGCGGCGACCGACAGCTCATCAGCACAACGGCGACCCGCGACATGATCACGCAGTCCCAGCCCCTGAACCCCGCCTACGGGTTGCTGTGGTGGCTGAACGCGAGCGCGGGTGTTCAGTTACCGAGCACGGCACAGAGCGACGGCAGGCTCGCGCCCCACGCACCGGCCGACGCCGTGGCGATGCTCGGGGCGTTGGGGCAGATCTGCCTGGTCGTACCCAGCCACGACCTGGTGATCGCACGCGTCGGCGGACCGTCCGGCGGCCCGGATGCGCTCATCGGCCTGGGGCTCCTCGACGATTTGTGGCGCCGCGTCGTGGCCGGGCCCTGAGCACCGCGGTGTCTCGGGGCGGCCGGGGCTTGGGTGGCCGCCTGGTTCTGCGATCCTGAGAACGCTACTCCTGACTCAGTGACTCAGCGACTCAGCAGGTTGAATCATGACACTACGCCAAACCTTACAGCGTGTGATTCGGCCGAGCACGACCCGCAGCGGCGCAGCGCTCTGGGCGAAATCCGTGCTGAACGCCGTGCTGTTCTTCGGAATCTTCATGGTCGTCCTGCCCTGGCTGGCCCATCAGCTGTTTCCGACGCAGCTTCCGCTTCCCTCGGGAGTCCGAAACTGGCTGGCGGGCGCAACGGCGATCGTCGGCTTGAGTGGCTGGATCGCTTGTCTCGACACCTTCAGCCGGCACGGCCAAGGTACACCCTTTCCTGCCGATGCCCCGCGCCACCTCGTCACCAAAGGTCTGTTC
>JAJDAM010000216.1 GCA_029261905.1 Deltaproteobacteria bacterium | reverse complement strand
AACGGGACCGGGTTGCCTCCAGGCGACCGGCCAACCCAATCTGCATCGAGCAGTGGGTCCTGGGTTTCGCGATTGTCCGACAGGGGGCATCCACAAGTCAAACTGAATCGTGTATCAAGCAATCGCGCTCCGCGATTCTCTCAGTATTCGGGAAGCGCAAGTGGACGTGGGAAGCGGGCATGAGAAGAACACGACGCAAGCATTCTTGCTTCCGTTCAGGATGCTCTCTCAACTGGACTCGAGTCCAGTTGAGCGCTGGCTCCCAGGTTTGATGCCTACACGGAAAGCGCGAAGCTCGCCGTGTTTTGGCGCGCCGCACTCCGGAAAAATGCCGACGACCGGGCCGAGCCGAAAAACCCTTTGATACTCGCGCCCCCGGGAAGACCGCCTAGACACAAACATCGTCACGTCAGTCCAGAGGATCCACGGGTACACTTCCTTTTGGGCCAGATCGGTGCAGCAACGCGAAATCGCCGCTTGCTTAACGAGGCGAAGTCGTTTCTTCGCTTTCTGCAGGCTGTCTCCTGGGAGCGGAAACTAGAAGAGACCACTCGATCTGGTGTGTTCGACTTCCAGTTCGTGGAGTAGTTGTTCTCGGGGGCTGCTGCCAATAACGCGCTTCAGCTGCCGTGATACAGCGCGTTCGAATCGATCCGTAGTACCGTTCTGGCGGGCTGGCGCCGTGCCCTGGCGTCGGCAAGTGCTGTTGGGCGCAGCTGAACCGCCGATCCGTCGGGTGTATGGCGTATAGTGAAGGAGAGAGATGAGGAGAGTCTGGGCTCCCGCCGCGCTGGCGTTCGCGCTTTTGAGCTGCAATCAGGAGCCTGACAAAACCCAGATTGGGCGAGCCGAACCTCCGTTTCCCGACCAGCCGATCGGCGGCCGGAGCCTGACCAAACTCCGGAAGATTGAGCGGGCGATCGAACCTTATGTGAAGCACGCACGGTCAACCTATCCCGAGGCGAGAGCCAGGTGGCAATCGGGGCTGCCCGAAGGGTCGGCGTTGTACGTGACCGTCCAGATTAATGACGATGCCGGTAGGCTGGAGCAAGCGTTCGTCCAGGTCACGAGTATCGAAGGTGGGCAGGTGGCCGGGACCATCGCTAGCGAGATGACCACCGTGAAAGGTTTCCGCTTCGGGCAGTCGCACTCCTCGCCCGAGACGGAGATCATGGATTGGACGATTACCAACCCGGACGGCACGCAAGAAGGCAATGTGGTTGGTAGGTTCCTGGCCGAGTGGCAGAAGCAGCACTGAGCTGCGCCGGCCGACTGGTCGGGTTCATGGTTTGCAGATGTCCGGGATCATCGCTCTTCTTCGAACTCGTCTGGCGTTTCTTGACGCACGGAATAATCCGCGAACGAGAGGTCGAAGTCCTCCTTCGCTAAGTCGTGCGCATACAGCCGTAGCGTCAACGCTCGGTAGGAGCCGAAGGGGCCTGTCGAAAGTGACGACCAGGGCAAGCCGAAAAACCCTTTGATACTGGCGCCCCCGGGAAGACTCGAACTTCCGACGCACGGTTTAGGAAACCGACGCTCTATCCTCTGAGCTACGGGGGCGCGGGATGCGATCCTATCGAAAAGAGAGTGGGGAGGATATGGACGGACGTTCGGAAATTCGCCCCGCATACAGCGTGCTGTCGATCGGGTGTACAGCGCGGGCTGTAGTAGGATTCGTCGGCCCTTGGTGTCGAGTTCGAGGATGTTCGAGGTACCACTTCAGCGATGGCCTCCCAGACGTGCTTTCTCGGTAGATGCTTGTGTGGGCTCGTTCGGTTCGAGATTCGCGGCGAGATCGGACCCTTCGCGTACTGCCACTGCACCAGTTGTCGTCGTAGCAGCGGGACGGCGTTTGCCGCCAACGGTCCCGTACGGAAATCGGATCTGCACTGGCTTTCCGGCCACGGGCAGATTGGCGAGTTCGAATCCTCCCCTGGCAAGTTCCGCGCGTTCTGCCGAGGCTGTGGTTCGCCGATCTATGCACGGCTGGTGGCGGATCCGGATTGGTTCAGCGTGCGTTTGGGGCTGCTCGACGACGCCGTGCCCCACACCGCGACCGCGCATTTCAATGTGTCCGAGAAAGCCAATTGGCACAGCGTGACCGATGGCTTGCCACAATACTCGGACGACACGACGGATTCGCTGATCGATCCCGAATCGGAAATCCCGTGAGTCCGGGGTTGAGCTTCGGGGCTCCTGTATCATCCAGCTCCGCCAACCAAGACCCGAACCACTGATCGACGGACAATCGAACTTGCCGACTGACATCCTTGCCGACTATGCAGGCCCGTTCGACCCGGAACTGGGACTGGCCGATTTCTCTCGCCAGACACTCGCGCATCTGGGGCGCGAGTATCTGCTCAACGGCCACCTGCAAGATCGCGTCGGGCTGCCTTTGGTCGCCAAGCATCTCGGCGGCAACGCCTACGTGCAGTTCTCGATCGAAGAATGGATGGCGGCGAGCCCCACGTATTCACTTCGGATGCAGCGCGCATTCAAGTTCGAGGGCCACGATGTCGGGACCGTGTTCAAGAATCTCCAGATGGATATCGGTGCGCCGCATCAATTCATGGATTTCCAGTTCCGCCTCGACCGCCCCGACTATGGCGAGTTCTGGCTCCCGCACTGCGGCGCGTTGCTCGATGTCGAGCCCTTCGGAGAGGAGCGCGTCAAACTGATGTGTCATGACATCGAAGATCCCACCTTCGATGCCACCGCGGCGGCCACGCATCCCTGCATGAAGATGCGCCCGATTCATCGTCCGCCGCGGGTGCCGGCAGGGCGCTATCCGGCCTGCCGCTGGTCGGTTTTCATCGGCGATGAGTCCGAACCCTACGAACAGCACCCGAACCTCGCGATCGTCGCCTCGTCGAAACTCGCAATGATCTCGACGGACGCTCCCTCAAAGCCTGGGGATCCCGGCGGTTGGGACGACTATGCAGGGCCGTTCGATCCGGGTTTTCAATTGGAAGATTTTTCCCATCACGCGCTGGTGCTGGCCAACCAGGAGTTCGCGATCCAGAGTCATCTGCTGGCGCGTGCGTTCCTGCTGTGTGCCGCTCAGCGACAGGGCGAAGATCTCGCTGCCGAACTCGGCAGGTCGCAGTGGACCGGGATCGCAGCACTCACCGCCGAGCGAGTTCGCGAACCTCTCGGGATCGTCGGTGACGACATCGAGGCAATCGCCAAGGTCTTCCAGATGCACCCGTGTTTTCATCCGCGGTCATATGTGGACTTCCGCGTGGAACTCACCGGCGCACACAGCGTGCGAATCGCAATTCGCGACTGCGCTGCGCTGGAGGAGGGCGACGCGCATTCCTGGTTCGCCGGCCTCGATGGTTCCACGCATCCCGCTCTCGATGCAATCGCGGGCGCAGTCAATCCGTATGCCCGCTGCCACCCGGTCGCCAACCCCAAAGACGCACGCTTCGCCTGGGAGGTCGTGATCGATCCGTCGGCAAAACCGCAGGCGCCTCCATCCGAGCTGTCACTGGCGAAGATCAGCCGAGGCGCCGGATTCCAGTTCGAGCAGCGGCGAACGCTGCGGATGTAGACCCGCGTGCCGCGCTGGGAACGGCCGGCGATGTCACGAGCTCCGAGTACGAGCCCCCGTCAACGGGCCACGTCACCGAACGAGCCGGGACCGATCTCACGTTGCGGCGTCACCGAGACCGATCGGGCCGATCAACTGGTCCGCGAGTTTGCGCCGCTGGTGGACGGCATCACCGTACAGCGCCTGGTTGTGCATGCTGCGCTTGAAATACAGGTGCACATCGCATTCCCAGGTAAAGCCGATGCCGCCGTGAAGCTGAACGGATCGGCTCGAGATGAACTCTCCCGCATCGGATGCTGCGCTCTTGGCCATTCGCGCGGCGGTCTCGGCATCGGCCGTGCCCTGGTCGATGCAACAACCGGCGTGGTAGAGCAGTGATCGCGCGCGATCGATCGCGATCATCGCGTCGACGAGCGGGTGTTTGACGGCTTGAAAGAAGCCGAGTGGGTGATCGAACTGCTTGCGACTCTTTGCGTACTCGACAGTCGTCTGTAGTTGCCACTCGCTCGATCCGACCAGATCGGCAGCCACCACTGCCAGCATGGCCGGCCAGGCCAGCCGCAGCGCAGCCTCGGCGTCTCGGCTCACGATCGACTCGGCCGGGACACGCACCTGGTCGAAGCGCGCAGTCGCCTGGTCGCGCGTGAGGTCGTGGATGTGGTCCGGCTCGAGCGAAAGGCCGGGCCCATCCGTGGGGACCCAACACAGCACGAGCGCGTCGCCAACGCGAGCGGTCGCCAGCAGGCAGTCCGCCTTGAGGCCGTCTTGTACGAAGTACGCCGAACCGGAAAGCAGCAGTTCGTCGCCGTCGGCCGTAGCCACCACATCGCACGCTCCTGGCTCCCAGGTTCCCCGCTCGTCGGTGATCGCCAGCGACGTCGAGGTGCCATCGGCGATCCGTGCCAACGCCGAGCGCGCCGCGTCGGTATCGGCGGCGCGCAACGCGAAGCTAGCGTTCAAGGTTGCGATCAGCGGGGAGGGCAGGGCGTGGCGGCCGACCTCCTCGACCAGCCCGAGGATGCCGACCATCTTGAAACCGATTTCGCCGTCGTCATCGGGAACGGCCAAACCGGGCCAGCCCATTTCGACGATCTGTTTCCACAAACCGGCATCCCAGCGAGTCGCTTGGCCATGCTCGTAGACCGACTCGTGATCGGACGCAACGAGTTCGCGAAGTTTCTCGATCGGCATGTGCTCGTCGAGGAACCGCCGGGCGAGGTCGCGCAGCATCTGTTCGTCTTCACCGAATCCGAAATCCTTCGGTGCGGCAACTCGGTGAGAGTTCTCGGCAGCCATGAAGATTTCCTATTTGGATTTCGCGAGGCCGAGCACGCGCTCGCC
>JAJDAM010000215.1 GCA_029261905.1 Deltaproteobacteria bacterium | reverse complement strand
TCCGACCCGAGTATCTCGAGGACATGAGCCTGCCGGAGATCGTCGAGGCGACGTACCGCTATGCCTACGAGTTGGCCGACCAATTTCGGGGAAGGATCGAGCTCTGGGAGATCAACGAACTCAATCTGGCCAGTGCGAACGCGCTAGACCTCGATGTGGCGAGCCGAATGGAGCTGGCCCGCGCGTTTGCTCGCGGTGTGAAGGACGCGAATCCCGACGCGAAACTGTTGAACGGATCGACGGCATTGCCGTTCGAGTTCTCCGATAGCGCACCGCTTCGCGAGGTTCTGACCGACGAAATAGCGACCGATGTCATCGGTCTCGAACTCTACTACTCGGGCGTCAACACCGACGGGCACTCGGTCGTGGGTCTCGATCTGGTTTCGCTGTCGCGGACTCTCGACCACTACGCGAGTCTCGGAAAACCCGTCCTGGTCAAGGAGTTCTCCGCACCATCGGTCCAGGTCGAAGGTTCCTCGTGGTGGCACCGCCCCTGGGACGAACAGAACCAGGCCGATTACGTGAAGAAGGTCTACACGCTGGCTTACGCCAACCCGGTGGTCGAGGGGATCAGCTGGTCGTGGGGAGTCTCCGACGCGGACGCGTTCATTCTCGGCGGTGGCCTGCTCGACGATGAGTTTGTCCCGAAGCCCGCCTACTACGCACTCCAGGAACTGCACGAAGAGTGGACGACGCGCGGGAACCAGATCACGGACGAGGACGGCAAGATCGCCTTCCGCGGATTCGCGGGCGAGTACACGATCCGAGTCGAGCCGGTGGTCGGCGAGGCTTTCGAAAGGGTCGTGCGGATCGGAGAGAGAGAGAACACGACAGTGGCCATGCAAGCGCCGCCTGCTGCGATTTCCCTTGCGCTCGCGTCGCCCGTTCTGCTCGGTCAGTAGGCCGCTGGGAAGCGATCAGAACCGGCGGATGAACCGCAGGCCCCCGTTCCAGCCCACGTAGTTCCCGCCCGAGTGGACACTCGACGTGACGCCGGTGCGAGCTTTCAGCTTCCAGTCGCCGAAGAATCCGAAGATCCCCTCGACGTAGAGGTCGCCCACGGGTTCCACGCCGTGGGTCGTTTCGTCTTTCGCGATGCCCGCTGCGGCATAGACGTTGAACACGACTTTTTCGTGCGGCGTGGTGCGCAGATTCATCGTGGCGACATAGCGCTGGAACAACTCGGGATCGTAGTACCCACGCCCCGTGTTCTGGTCTTCGAAGCCCCACCACAACGCGCGCACACCGACGTCGATCGACAGGTGCTGCCGTCGGACGACGGCCCGTCGCGGAGCGACGAAGGCGTTCCAGGCGTTGTTGCCGTGGGAGAAGAAGTGGTGATACCCGGCGCCGGCCTCGACGGTCCAGCGCAGATCGGGCGTCCATTGCGCGAGCAGTTGGGTGCTATTGACTTCCGTACCGAGCGAAACGGTTCTCGGCGAGTAGGACAACAAGCGGTGCTCTTGCACGAACGCGACCTGCCAGGCGTCGGCGATGCGATAGTCGAGCGCCAGGCGGTAGCGCGGTGACACGTCTCCATCCAACGTGACGTCGGCACCCAGCTGGGTACCGAGCCACAAGCGATCTGCCAGCCGCGTTTCGAGTTCGGCCGCCGCGTAGGCGTAGCCCGTGTCGCGCTTGCCGTCCTTGGTATCGAAGCCGCTACCGACATCGGCCCAGAGGTGCTCGTAGCCGGTCGTCGCTCCTACGATCAGGTCGGGGTTCAGCGGGTAGTGGAACGCAAGGCTGCCTTCCACTGCGGCATCGACTTCGTCGGTGTCGCCGCGGTATTGGACATCGGCTTTTCCGACGGGCCGAGTCAGGTACAGCGGCTCCCAATCGTAGCTCGGGCGGTACGGCGAGCGGTGTCGGATTCCCCGGATCGAGGCCGGTCCCAGCGAAGTTTCCAGGATTTCGCGCAGGTCGTCGGCCTGCGTTCCGGAACCCGAATGGGCAGCGCAGTCATTGAGTCGCGCGAGGGATCGGCGGAACTCGCGCGCTTGATTCAATGCAACCGCTTCGGTGCATAGCGACGTCGCGTCGTTCGGGTCGAGCTCGATCGCCCTCTGCGTCAACTCCAACGCAGCATCCGGTCGATCGCCCCACGCGAGTATCTGTGCCTTGACCTGCCGGTACGCGGCGTCATCGCCAGCGATGTCGCGATACGCGTTGATCTGCTCCCTGGCTCTGCCGTAGTCACCACGCTGCGAGTTGATCCGTGCGGCTTCGAGCAGCGCCTCGGAGCGGGCGGGCTCGAGAGCGAGGGCTCGCCGGTAGCTGTAAGCAGAATCGTCCAGCTCGCCCCGCCAGGATTGAAGCCGGGCGAGGTCGACCCATGTCTGCGCGTTGACGGGATTCAGCGCCAGCGATCGTTGGTAGCTCGATTCGGCCAGCACGTAGTTCTTTTCCCAACTCGCAAAAGCGCCCTGGCTCGCGAGTAACCACGGGTCGTCGGGCCGCAGCTCTACCGCGCGCTGCTGAAGCCGCAACGCCTCTTTCGGCATCTTGGCGTCGCCGTACGCGGTGGCGGCGCGAGCAAAGAGATCCGCATCATCGCCCGCCGCTTCCGCCTGCGCGCGCAGCACTTCCGCTTCGGCGACGCTGTTCGTTTTCTGCGCGGCTTCGTTGGCGTAGCTCATCGCAGGCACAACGAGCGCCAGCAGAACGAGAGTGATCAAGAACAGGTTGATCGGTCGGCACATGGTTTAGTGATCCTGTACCGGGTACCAAGACGGGAAGTGATCCCGCGATGGGTTCTGGCTCACGTTTTCCTGGTCGCTGCCATCGCGGCCCATCATGTACACCTCGCGATTGCCGTCGCGGTCGGTAACGAACGCGATCGAATCACCGCTCGGGGCGAACACCGGGTGGTGATCGTAGGCTTTGCTGGTCGTCAGTTGCCGCGGTTCCATTTCTTCGAGGTCGACGTACCAGATGTCGTAGTTGCCGGATCGATCCGAGACGAACGCCAGCCCGTTGCCTTCCGGTTCCCAGGCGGGGAACTCGTCTACTCCCGCGTGGTTGGTGATGCGTCGCTGGTCGCTGCCATCCGCATTCATGACGTAGATTTCGCGGTTTCCGTCTCTCTCCGATACGAATGCGATGCGTCGTCCTTCATACGCCCAGGCGGGATGGCCGTCGTAGGCGGGCTCCTCGGTGAGCCGCAGCTTGTTCTCGCCTTCGCCGTTCATCACGTAGATCTCCGGGTTGCCGTCACGGTGTGACACGAATGCGATCTTCTCGCGCTCAGTGTACGACCAGGACCACGACGGAAACCCGTCGTAGCTCTCGTGGTCGGTGAGCCGTTTCAGGTTCGACCCGTCCGGATCCATCCGATAGATCTCGCGGTTACCGTCCCGGTCCGATTCGAACGCGAGCTGTCGCGTAATCGGCATCCACGACCAGGCCGGGAAACCATCGTAGGTATCGTTTTCGGTCAATCGCTTGATCTGCTCGCCCGTGTGATCCATCGAATAGATCTCCGGGTTGCCGTCGCGGTGCGACACCCAGGCGATCCACTTTCCATCGGAGGCGTAGGTGGGGAAAGTATCGGTCGCTTCATGCTGGGTGAGTTGCTGAAACTCGCGCGGGTCGCTCTTCAAATCGGCGTAGAAGAGATCCGAGTTGCCGGTGCGCGTGGAGACGAACGCAATGCCGTCGGCCGGTGCACCGACTCTCCACCAGGGGCGACAGCTCGACACGATCGCGACCAAGGCGAGGCCGATCAGCACCGTCTGCAGCGGGCGAGCCCAGCGCGGGCTCATCGCTTGGACCGGGGATTGGCACGCGTCAAGTTGTTCCGCTCCAATGCGTCCTCGGCTTCACTCACGCGATCTTCCGCGGTTTGGCCCTGGAGCCAGCCGACGAGATCTTCCATGCCATCTTCGAGTTTCATTTCGGGTTCGAAGCCCAGCGCCTGTTGGATCAACGAGATGTCTGCATAGCAGTGGCGAATGTCGCCGGCGCGGTAGGTGTTCAAGACCTCCGGGGGCTCCGTGAACTGGTGAAGCTCCGAGAGGGTTTCGGCGATCTGCAGAACCGTGGTTGGCTTGCCCGTGCCCACATTGAACACATGCCGGCCGTCCAGATCGGATCGCAGTGCGAGCAGGTTGGCTCTGATCAAATCCGATACGTGGATGAAGTCACGCATCTGGCGGCCGTCTTCGAACATCCTGGGAGGTTGGCGATTGATCAGCCGCGACGAGAAAATCGCGATCAAACCGGTGTAGGGATTGGAGAGCGCCTGGCGCGGTCCATAGGCGTTGAAGTATCGCAGCGCGAATGTCGGAATGTCGTGCGTCTCGCCGACGACCAGGCACATCTCCTCCTGGTCGCGCTTGTTGACGGCGTAGATCGACGTGGGGTAGCGCGGCTTGTCTTCCGCAGTGGGGACTGCCTCGAGGGGTCGCGCTTGATCGTCCAGCATCTCCCAGGTGTGCGTCTCGAGTTGATCACTCTTGCGCAGCGTGGGATAGACCGTCTCGCCATTGGTGTCGCGATAGGCTCCTTCTCCGTACGTCGACATCGAGGAGGCCACGACCAGCTTCCCGATGCGATCGCGTCGCTTTGCGACGCCCTCGAGCAGAACGGCGGTCCCCACACAGTTGACGTCCGTGTAGCGAGCGATTTCATACATCGATTGCCCGACGCCCACGGCGGCCGCGTAGTGAAACACCGCATCCACTCCTTCGAGGGCGCGATCGATTGCATCGGAGTCGCGAACGTCCCCGATCTGAAGCTCGGCGTCGCTTGCCAGATAGTCCGGGCGCTGTCTCGACTCGCCGTGTACCTGCGGGTCGAGATTGTCGATGACGCGAACTTCGTGTCCATCTGCCAACAGAGCGTCGACCAGATGTGACCCCAAGAAGCCTGCCCCGCCGGTGACGAGAACCTTCACTGCATCTCCTTATCGAGCGGGGGGTGGATCACTGCCTCGAAGGCCAATCATCGGCCGTCCCCGTGGCAAACCTGTGGTCGGCATCTCGTTTCTCCGTGCGCTCCCAGGCCTTCCCACGATCGGTCAGAAACATCCAGAACCCGATCGCGACGGGAATCGTCCAGAACAGGTAATAGACGAACATGAACAGCGGATTCACACGCAGACTGAACCACAATCGGGAGCCGAGATTCGTCAACACGTATTGGGTCCGGCGAAACGCGTTCACGTGCAAGATGCCCACGAGGATCACATACAGGAGTATGTTGAGCAGCGACAACCAGACGGTCCACACCGGAAACGGGTTGTGACCCAGGTAAAAGGTCCAGGCGGCGAAAATGCCGGTGGGCACACTGATGACGTTCAACGGCAATGACAACACCGGAACGATGTTCAGTCGCGCTCGCACGCGCTGTCCGAACGTCATGCCCATCCGCTTCAGCGGCCGGCTGAGGCTCTGGAAGAAGCCGCACACCCATCGATAACGCTGAATCACCCCGCCTTTGAACGTCCTCGGACATTCTTCGATCAGTGGCTCGGCGATGATTCCGAGCCTTCTGCCGTTGGCCCAAAGCCGCATCCCGATTTCAGGGTCTTCGATCGTGATCCACGGATTGAAACCGCCCAACTCCGCGAGATCGCTGGCTTTATAGAAGAGCCCCTTTCCGAGCACGTAGTAGGGGTGCTTGCCGTTGGCGGACATGTGGGGATAGAGCAGTCCATCCCAGCACATGTGATCGAAGGCGTGATAGCTGGTGGCCAAGCTGTCGAGCGGATTGCCCACGACGTTGGTGGCCTGGAGGACGTCGTACTCCAGCAGTCCGGCCGCGGCGCTCTTGAAGTGGCTCGGCGGCGGCATGCTGTCCGCATCGATGTAATCGAGCACCCAATCGGTGCCGAGTTCGGCGACCAGCTTGTTGAAGATGTAGATCAGTTGGCGGGTTTTCTTAGGGGGGAGATCTCGCACCTCCCGAGTCGAGCCTTCGTGATACCAGTAGGCCTTTTCATTCGTTTCCCACGCATCCCAGACCATCTGCCAGCTCGGATCCGTGGTCGGCGGCACCTTCGAGATCTCGAGGAACGAGAATTCGTGCTGGAGTCGCTCGAGGGCATCGATGCTGTGCTGATCGTCGCTGTTGGGGACTGCGATGACGCGGTAGCGAGAGGTCGGGTAGTCGAGCCAGGACAGCGTGACCATCGTGCTGTGCATCGTCGCCTCGTCTTCCCGCAGGACGGGATAGATCAGCACGATGAACGGCAGCTCTGCCTCGGAAAGCTTGTCCGCCTGGGTCGTATCGACCCAGTTCACCTTTCGGGTGAGGAAGTAGATCACTACGCAGCTGGCGAACAGGTGCAGGAGCTGCGTGGCGATGTAGGGCCCGATCCAGAAGGTGTGAAGCTCCATAGATGATGCGCCTCACCCGCCCCGATGGGTGCAGCAAAACCTTCGCTCGCTACTCAGGAATCGAATGTCCGTCACCCCGTATCGGTCTCCCCGTCGATGGTCGTTCAGGTCCTGAACCATTCGCCGAGAGGACCGTTTCCCCTGTCGGAAGCGCGTTTCGGTTGTGCCACCGATCTGCGTCTCACGCCCAATTACCAATGTTTGCGCTACGACGAATCGAGGCCGAGTGGGGGATCTGGATTCTCCTAGACGGCGCGAATCTATCGTAACCTGGGGGGATTCTCCATGTTGCGCCGACTCCTCGATAGCGAGATCCCCCCGTTTCGACTGCCCGCATCACTTCTGGCCGTTTTCGCGCTCTACCTGCTCTACTACACGTTCTTCAACTCCATCACGGATGGCTGGGAGCTGCCGATCGCGCTGGCATTCGTCGAGGAGGGCCAGGTACCCGATGGGTACGCGGCCGCTCGCTTCGCGTTCCGCTGGCTGTTCTGGCCCGGGATGATCGCGGCGGGCGCATTTCGCTTCTGGATCATTTTCTCGGGTCCACTGCGCTATCGCCGTCAACTGGGCAAGCCGTTTTCAAGCGAGCTGATGGCTTCGCTCGTGTTGGCCAACGGCATCGGACTATTCGGCATCGCGCTGCTTCTCGGAGACGGCACGGTCGTTTCCGGGACGTACCGCTGGATCGACGCGTACGTTCCCACGCTGGTGGTGATCCCGGCACCCCTTGCGCTGCTCGCAGCGAACGTCGTGGGTGGCTTGGCGTACTACGGCTGGCATCGCGCACAGCATTCCTGGCGGCCCCTTTGGCTGTTGACCCACCGTATCCACCACATGCCTCCACAACTCAGCGTGGCATCTACTATGCCAACCGAGGACCCGTTCGGTGGATTGCTGGGTCTGGTTCCAAAGACCTTGATCATGGGAGGCGCGGCGAAGCTCTTCACGACGGTTCCGATGATCCCCGAGGCGTTCCTGTGGAGTGTGCTTTCGTGGACGGCGTTCGAGGTCGTGAATCACGACGAACCCAGCTATCGCTGGACGATGGGTGGGCCCGTTCGCCGATTCTGGTTTGCGCTCCTCGGCGGAGGCGCCTGGCACGTCATGCACCATTCGGCTCGACCCGGACACGAAGCCGTCAATCTCGGTGGATTTCCATTTCAGATCTGGGATCGGATGTTCGGAACCTACGTGGCTCCAGAACCCGACCCCCCACCCATCGGACTCACGGGCCGACCCCGTCTGTGGCGAAACCCGATCCGAATCGCGTTGGGGGGCTGGGGCCAGCTGCTGGGTGAACTGTGGCGCAACAAGGGGACCGATACGCGTCTCCGAATCCTGTTCGGTGCCACCGCCTACGAACCGCCGGTCGTCGTCCATGTAGTCACACACGCTGCACAGCGCGAAGAAGCCTAGGATGCAGCGGCGTCTTGGCCGACGCGACAGTCTTGGGGATTCTATTCTTCTGCTGTGACGGTTGCCTCGGCGCTGAGTCGCGAAAGCGCGAGTGCGATGTTGTTCTGGGTCTCCGGGTCCGACGGGTTCAGCCTGAGTGACGCCGCGAAATGCTTGACGGCTTCGGCGTATTGCTGATCTCCGGCCAACGCGACTCCCATCCCGTTGTGGGCCTTCGCATTGTCGGGATGGAGTCGGATCGACTCGCTGTGGTGTTGAATCGCCTCCCAGTAGCGTTGTTGATCGCTCAACGCGACTCCGAGATTGAACTGCGCGCGATGATCGCGCGGGTTCTTCGCGACGACGTCAGTCCAAAGTGTCACCGGCTCGCTCCATGTCTCGTTTCGCGTCACGGTCGCGATGCTCAGAGCGAGTACGATCGCGACTGGAATCGCGATTCGACTCGCCACAGGGAACCACCCGGTCGCATGTCGTCCGAGTGCCCGAAACAACAGATAGGACGCGATCAGGTCGACGCCGATCATGGGCGTGTAGAGCCGATGCTCGAAGACCATCTCGAGAGGAAGCAGGCTCGATTCCAACACCAGGTGCAGCAGGAACCACAGGATTCCGAACGACACGAGCCGCCAACGCTTCGCGAGCCAACCCGCAACCACGAGCGCGCCGACGATTGCGAACAGACACAGCCATGTCGTCGGCGGGTCGGTCCAGGATTGCGAGACCGGGAACGCATGCGACAGCGTGAGGCGCGACGGTAGAGGCAACAACACGAGACTGCAGTAGAACACGACAACCCGCAGCTGGGTCAGCAGACGCTGCTCCATCGTGAAGTCACGGCCCGCGTAACCGGCCAGGTTGAGCAACTCGATATTGAATGCGAGAAACAGCAGGCCCGCCGCGACGATCGCTGCGAAGTAGCCCGATTTTCGAATCAGCCAGCGACGCCGAAGGTCTTGTTCGAAATACCACTCGTAGAGAAGCAGTACCGCTGGCAGCGTAATGGCGGTCTGCTTCGATCCGAGCGCGAGAAGCCAACACAACAGACACGCCGACCATCGCCAACTGCGAGGCCTCCAGCCGGAAAAACTCCGGCCCCAGATGTAGAACAGCACGGCAGCCAGATAGAAGAGCGTCGCGAGGCTGTTCATGCGCTGGACGATGTATGTGACGGATTGGACCTGGACGGGGTGAGCGACGAACAGGATCGCGGCGAATCCGGCCGCGATCGTCGCGTTGGTTGGGGAGGAATCCGTCAGGGAGCTTGCGCCAGCCCCCGATGCGGAACTCGTTCGCGCGAACAACGCCAACGCGAGTGCGTACACGAGGATGCCGTTGAACATATGGATCGCGATGTTGACCGCGTGGTAACCCACCACCTGGTTCTGGCCGAAGTAGTGGTTCAGCGCGAAGCTTACGTTCGCGATGGGGCGCTTCGACGGGCTCTTGAGCGCGACCTCGATCCAATCTTCGAAATCCCCATCGAAGCGTTGGACGTACGGGTTCTTGACGATGTTGGGGAAGTCGTCGAAGACGAACGGCACGTGTAGACCACCCGAGTAGAGAGCGGCGGTCATCGCGACGATCACAGCAGCTGTCGCTGCGTGACGGATGCGCACGAGATTCACGAGATGATGATAGGAGTTCAGAGCGAGTTGGGTCAGTCGCGTGTCAGAGGGCTCTCGATCTGACCCTCCTGGGCTGTCAGTCGACTTCTAGTCGACAACGGTGAGACCCGGGACCCCTTTGAGTTTCTTCATCTCATGGTGAAAGATCTCGACGAACGTGTTCGCGGCAGAGGAAAGCGCCGACCAACGTCGGGCCGCCCAGCCGATGACGACCGGCTTCAAGCCCTGGATCTCGATCGACGTGACGCGACCACTCTGCGCAAAGTGCATCGCATGCATTGCGGGAACGATCGCATGGCCGAGCCCGAGTTCGACGAAGACGCAGGCCGTATCGAAGTCGTCCACACTCATCGTGCTCTCGAGCGTCAGGCCTTCCTGTGCGAACGCTTGCGCCAGGATGCCGTACGAAGTCGCCCGCTTGGTCAGGCTGATGTAACGGATTCCCTCCAGATCTCGGATGTTGACTCTCTTGCGGGCCGAAAGCGGGTCGTCGTTGCAAACGATGAGTCGCGGTTTCTGTTCTGCGACGACGCGATGTTCGATGCCTCTGACCGGTTCTCCAATCGTCACGAGGCCGAGGTCCGCATTGCTTCTTCGGAGAATTTCGAGGCAACTCTGGGTGGAATCGGTCGGAACGAAATCGAGGCGCACACCGGGGTGTCGTTCTCGAAAGCCCATCACGGTTTCGCGCATGAAGTGGCGGACGCTGGAACCACCCGTGGTAATCGAAAGCGACCCTACTTCGCCGTCGCGAAGTTCGGCAATGCGCCGAACTCCGGAGGAGATCGAATCCAAACCATCGAGGGCCGATTCCTGCAGCAGACTACCTGCACTCGTCGGTGTGACACCCGTGGAACTTCGCTCCAACAGCGAAGTGTCGAGCTCGCGTTCGAGCCGGGAGATGTGTTGGCTGACCGCAGGTTGGGTACAGCCGAGCTTTCGCGCGACGGCGCTGAAGCTGCCCAGCTCACAAACGGCGACGAATACGCGCAGGTCTTCGAGCGTCACGGGTCGCGGTACCTCGAGCCCTTCAGGCTCCCCGCAATTTGGGATCAGCCACGAGAGCCATCGGATAGATCTATTAGGGATAACTTTTGGACTTCAACGATATCCTAGAATTGACTTTTGACCGAACTGCCCGACGATGGCAGGGCCCGCTCGGAGGTCATCGTCATGACGAAAGATCGCCACGGCGCGATTCACGCCCCGAAGCGCTGGCAGGATCGCGGAGCGCGGAACGTCCTGGCATGTGTGGAGCGAACCGATGCCCGTTGTTAGCCGGGTGCGGCAACGGGTCGGGGCCGACACCACAGTCGACGCCGCAATCGACACCACAGCGGGCCCGAGCCCAGATGCAAACGGGAATTCCCCGATCGAGATCATCGATCGGCTCGATCGCGACGGCTATGTGGTCATCGAGGCCGTCGCCAATCCCAGCGAACTCGAAGAAATTCGGACAGCGGTTCGCCCGTTGTTCGCGCGAACACCGACCGGCCGAAATGCATTCGAAGGGCGGCGAACTCGGCGGATCTACAGCCTGCTCGCAAAGACCCGAGCGACGGATCGGCTTGCGTCGGTTGAATTTCTCGGCGCGATCGCTCGAGAGCTCGTGGGGCACCACCAGCTGAGCGCCCATGTTGCCGTCGAAGTGGGCGCCGGCTCGGCAGCACAAGAACTGCACACCGACGACCAGGTCTACCCGGTCTCGCGACCACACGATGAGCTGGTGCTGACAGCGTTGTGGGCGATCGACGATCTGAACGAATCGTGCGGCACGACCGCATTGATTCCGGGAAGCCATCGCTGGGCCGACCGCGCGCCGACTCCAGATGAAGTCGAAAACGCCGTCGAAGTGTCCGTTCCCGCCGGATCACTGCTGCTCTACCGGGGATCGCTGTGGCATGCCGTCGGAGCGAATCGATCGGCAGATGCGGCAATATTCATCTATTCCGAGTACATCGCGAGCTGGCTGCGTCCGCTCGAGTCGCACCTGTTGGCGATCCCGCGATCGACGGCGCGTCAACTGCCAGAGCGATTGCGCGAACTGATTGGCTACAACATTCGCCCACCCTACACCGGCAGCGTCAACGGGCGGCACCCCCGTCGAGCACTGCGTCGTTTCTGGAGCTAGAGGTGCTCCCGAACGTCAGAATCTGCGTTAGACGTTAGTCCCGATGGCGTTCAGGTGTTTTTCCAACTCCAAGTGAATCCTCTGCAGCTGAATTCGTCAGCGCCACGCGACGTCGACTCCCTCCGGTGTTCGTGGACGTGCCGATCCGGCCTTTCCGGCATACACTCATCGGTACAATGCCGACGCCAGACGTAGACAGCGGGCGGGAACCGGGGCGGCGGCGCTCGGAGTGGCTGGAGTCACTCTGGCCTGCACTACTGATCGGTAGCGTCACCCTCGCGTGCGCGATCGCCATTGGCAGTATCTTTCGCGAACGCGAAGCGCGATTGCTGGAGGACGCGACAGCGACGGCCCTCGAGGCCGTCCTCGGCGAGCTCGACGGGCGTATGCTGGACCAATCGCGCGCTCTGGAGCGGCTCGCGGCGAACTGGCAGCGTCGCGGGGGGTTGCCCCGCGCAGAGTTCGAAGCAGAGGCCGGGAATCTCGTCCGTGACCTGGCCTACTTTCAAGCGATCGAGTGGGTTGCGCCGAGCTTCCGCGTGAGCTGGGTCGTGCCGCAGCAGGGCAACGAGGAGGCGGAAGGGCTCGACCTGGCCGTCGAGCCGCGTCGCCGCGCGGCGCTCGAAACGTCGCGCGACAAACGTGAAACCACGGTCTCCCGCCCGATTCAGCTGGTGCAGGGCGGGCTGGGCTTCATCGTCTACGTGCCGCTCGACGTCGACGGCCGCTTCGATGGTTTCGTAGTCGGCGTCTTTCGGGCCGATGACCTGTTTGCGGGGCTGCTTCGAAACGTGGCGCCCGGCTTTGGAATCCGGGTCGCCGACGATGGGGATCTCCTCTATGCGCGTGGGGCGTCCGATGCCGAGTGGCCACGCGCCCGTCTCGCGCGAATGAGCGATTTCGCCCGACCGTGGTCGATCGAGGTCGCTCCCAGGTCGATCGTAGTGGCAGCCGTGCTGACCAAGCTGCCCGCGTTCTTGATCGTGGCGGGGGCCACATTTGCGCTGGGCTTTGCTTATACGGCACAGCTCGCCGCCTCTCGACGCATCCGCAACCGCCAGCTTTCTGCCGAGGTCGAACGTCGGGAGGAAGCCGAGCACGAGCTGTCGAGAGTCATCGAATCGATCCCGGATCACGTCTGGAGCGGCGAGATCACTCCGGAGGGGTTCGAGAGCATCTACTATTCGTCGGTGCTCGGGCAGATCATCGGACGTCCCGACGAGATTTTCGACGGCTCGCTGGAAGCCTGGTACGACGCAGTTCACGAGACAGATGTCGCCGATCTGCAGAGCGTGCATACCGAGCTGTTGGCGGGGCAGCGCGACAGCTTCGAGTTGGAGTACCGAATTCACAAGCCCGGTGGCGCGATCGGTTGGGTTCGTGACCGCGTGCACTCGTCAGCAACGAAGCGCGGGCTACGGCTCGACGGGGTCATTAGCGACATCACTGCCACCAAGCGCCTCGAGGCGGAGCGGCTCGATAGCGAGACGGACAGGTTGTTGCTGCTCGAGCGCGAGCGGATGACGCGCGAGATGCACGACGGACTCGGTGGCCAGTTGGTCTCGACGATCGCGATGTTGGAGCGCGGTCGCAGCTCCCCGAGTGAGATCGCCGAGTCCCTGCGCAGGGCGCTCGACGACATGCGCATCGCAATCGATTCGCTCGACCCGACGATGGCTGACCTGGCGATCTCTCTGGGCAAGCTGCGCGTCCGCCTGGGACCCCTTCTTCAGCGCAACGGGTTGGCGCTCCGCTGGCAGGCCGACGGTGTGTCGGGCATCGTCGGTTTCCCTCCGGATCAGTCGTTGCACATCCTGCGCATCATCCAGGAGGCTGTGACCAACGCGTTGCGGCACGCGAAGGCGTGCGAGGTGAGCGTTGAAATCCGCCGTGTCGGGGAAGCGCCCGACGACGTGCTGTCCATCGATATCCGGGACGACGGCATTGGCTTTCGGCCGGATGCCGCGCGCGCAGGGCGAGGCATCCGGCACATGGAGTCGCGCCCCGAGTAACTCGGCGCCGCGCTTCGATTCGTGTCGGAAGATTCCGGGACCCACATCGAGCTGCGAGTCGCGATTCCAGGCTAGGGGGACCTCTGTTGAGGGAGGCCGACCCCAAGACGATCGAGCCCGGATCCGATCGGGATCCGGGCTCGGGATTTCACCTCGAGTCTTTCGACGCTGGATCAGGAAATCGCCGACTCGCCTCGTTCACCGGTGCGAATTCGCACTGCCTCTTCCATCGGGTAGATGAATATCTTCCCGTCTCCGATCTTTCCCGAGTTGGCTGACTCGCGCAGCGCGAGCGTGACCTTCTCCACCAGATCGTCCGAGACGACGATCTCGAGTTTGACCTTCGGGTGAAACTCCACCACGTACTCTGCGCCGCGGTACAGCTCGCTGTGTCCCTTCTGGCGTCCGAATCCGCGGACCTCGCTGACGGTCATGCCGTCGATTCCGATTTCTCCGAGTGCCGCTTTCGCGTCGTCCAGCTTGAAGGGCTTGATGATCGCTTCGATTTTCTTCACGTTCGATTCTCCAGTTGAGTGCTGACTTGGGGTGCCGGGACGGGCAGCCGGAGCCGTTTCTCAGCGCCGGCTACCCCCAGGTTTCAGGCCCGGTCGGCTGCTGTGATTGACGTAGCGATGGGCGGACGCTGCTCTGCCGTGGGCGGCTCCATGAATCCCGACCCCATCGAGAAGTCGTAGGCGTGACCGCCGTGCTCGGCGAGATCCAGGCCCTCGAGCTCTTCGTACTCGCTGACGCGCAGACCCATCGTCGCTTTGACGGCTGCGAAGATTGCCAAAGCAGCGAGGACGGTCGTTACGCCGTAGGCGGCGACGCCTACCAGCTGCGTCAGGAACGAGTGCTCGGGGTTCGTCGAGAAGATCCCGACCGCCAGCGTGCCCCAGATCCCGCACACCAGGTGAACCGAAATGGCCCCGACCGGATCGTCGATCTTCACTCGGTCGAACGCGATCACCGAATACACGACCAGCACGCCGGCAACCAACCCGATCGTGACTGCGCCGAGGATCCCTACGGTGTCCGCACCGGCGGTGATTCCGACCAGGCCGGCCAGGATTCCGTTGAGAGCCATCGACAGGTCGGGCTTCGAGAACTGGAACCACGACGTCATCATCGCTGCGATCGCGCCCGCCGCGGCTGCGAGGCAGGTGGTGACGAGTGTGAAGGAAGTCAGTTCGGGATCGGCGCTCAGTACCGAACCGCCGTTGAATCCGAACCAACCGAGCCAGAGCAGGAATACACCGACGGCGGCCATCGGCATGTTGCTGCCGGGGATCGGGTTCATGCGATTGCCGACGTATTTTCCGAGACGCGGCCCGAGCAGCATCGCGCCCACCAGCGCGCCCCAGCCGCCCACGGAGTGAACCAGCGTCGAGCCCGCGAAGTCATAGAAGCCCATCTGGTCGAGCCAACCACCGCCCCACTTCCAGGAACCCAAGATCGGGTACACGAGGCCGACGAAAAACAGCGAAAAGACCATGAAGCTCCCCAGCTTGATTCGCTCTGCAACCGCACCAGAGACGATCGTGGCTGCGGTCGCAGCGAACATCGCCTGGAACAGGAAGTCGGTCCAGTAGGTATAGCCACCGTCCGCGTAGGCGATCGTGTTGCCTTCAGGGCCCGTGCCGATACCGAAGCCAGCAAAGCCGAAGAAACTTCCCAGGCTGAAGTCTCCCGGGTACATCAGGTTGAACCCCATCAAGGCGTAGGTCAGGATTCCGGCCGACAAGATGAAGGTGTTCTTGAACAGAATGTTCGTGGTGTTCTTGGCTCGCGTCAGCCCCGACTCGAGCGTCGCGAAGCCGAGGTGCATGATGAAGACCAATCCCGCGGCCATCATCATCCAGACGTTATTCGCAGTGAACTGTCCAGGTGTTACATCGTCTGCCATTGCGAGTCCCGGCAGGAGCAGTCCCGCGCTCAACGCCAGTACCGGTAAGATCCGTTTCACGTTCGTTTCCTCCAGGGGGTTCAAGGCTTCTGTTCAACGATTCGTCTGGCGCGCGTCAGTGCCGCCTTTCAATCTTGTGCGCCGAAGCTTGCTCCCCTGAGATTTCTTCGGCGCGCTGACTCCCGTAAAGGCAAGCTGCGTGCCAAGTCGAAATCATCCTGATTCTGTCGGGACTGTGCCGATATCCGCACGGGTGAGATCGTTCGTGCACAGGACTGCGCGCGTGGGCGTGCAAAACCAAGCCCAGGCCGCGTTCGCTCTGCCCAAGATGAGGGCAGGCTGCTCAGTCGTGCGGCAGCAGGGAAACGCCTGCTCGGCGGTCGGACGCGCGCGAACTTCCGGCCGAACCGCGGACCGAAGCCGATGGATTGTCTTGAGGAGGACGACCCTCACGAACGACACCCCAGGACGGAACGAGTCCGAGTTTTTCCATCTTCGAATAGAGCGTGCGCCGACCGATTCCGAGCGCTCGAGCAGCCGCAGAGCGATTGCCGCGGGCTTCACGCAGCGCCTGCGCGATCCGCCACGATTCAGCCAGCGCGATCCAGTCCCGCAACGGCAGCGCCGGGTTTCCATTGGCGGCGCGAGACGCACGTTCGAGATCTTCGAGACACAGCTCGGAGATTCCGGGGTCCAGTTTGCTTTTCGATTCGCGTTCCGCAGCCATCGGGTCAGGCTCATCTGCAAGAGGTGTTCCCAACTGGAATGGAGGTGTTCCCAGGCTTCGGACGAACGGAAAGGACGACCCAGCGCCTCTCAGGGCGTCCATGGCACGACGTCGGCACCCGGAGTGCCGACGAAATGAGCACACCTGCCCATCGGATACGCAAAAGAGGGCGAGGTACTGCAAGGCGTCCATCCCGCCGAATCCGGCCCCAACACGGGAGGCGGGAGCCCCGAAGGCGCGGTAACTTGCCCGCCTCTCCCGAGAAGACCCCCGATCTTCGGAACCCTGGTCGGCAGGCCCATCGGCAGATCCATCGATTGACTCAGCGTGGTAGAAGTACGGATCGAAAGGGAGTCTCTTGCTCGAAGGCCTCGCCCAGCTACTCGAACTCCAGCGCCTCGATGATGAACTCGCGGCATTCGAAAAAGAGCACGCAGGCCTTCCCGCCCGTCGCGAGACGGTCGAACAACGTCGCAGCGAGGCGGAGGCCGAGCTGGGCCGTGCCGCGGAGGCTCTGACGGCGGCTGAACTCGGAATGCGCCAGGCCGAGACTGCGCTTCAAGACAACGAAGCGGAGCTGGTGAGATTGGAGAACCAACAGTTCCAGGTGAAATCGAACGACGTGTACTCGGCGTTGTTGCGCGAAATCGAGGCTGCCAAGAACACGATTTCGGAGGCCGAGACTGGGATCCTGGAGTCGATGGATGCCATCGAAGCGGCTGCTGCGGCGCGATCTACGGCCGAGGGCGTTTCCAAGGAAGCCAGTGCGGCGCTCGATACCGAGATCGCGAGCATCGACGACAGAGAAAAAGAACTTCGCGAAAAGATCGAGCAGCACGGAGCCGGGCGGCTGGAACTCGTTCCCAAAGTCGCGCCCGAGTTGCTGAAGCACTACGAGCGGATCTCGAAGCGTCGATCACCGGCTGTCGTATTGGTGAGCATCGAGCTGTGCGGAGGCTGTCGCGTCGGGATTCCCGCGCAGGACTTCATCGAAATCCAGCGAGGCGAGCGCGTCGTCACCTGTGGCAACTGCAAGCGGATCCTGCTCCACCAAGCGAAAGTCGAAACCGCGGAAGCCCTCTGAATCGACTCCGCTCGGTTCGCCCCGCGCCCTTCACCGCGGCCCTTTCCGACCCTTCTACCAATCTCGCGCAACGCGCCGGATTTGTCGGGCCCGAAAAAGCCCTCCAAAACACCGGTTTGCGGCCCGCTTTTGCGACTTGCACATCGACCGGATCCAAAATTCTTCAGCCGATATTCCTGATGCAAAACAACAGGTTGGATCATCCTTCCGTCGAGCCGGTGAATCGAAATCCAGCCGAGCGGTCTGCTATATTGATGCGATTCGCGAGCCGGGCCGACCCAGTTCATCCTCCAGCGACGGGCAATGAATAATATCGATCGTTATTGGGACTGTTTGGATCAGGCGATGGAAGCATCGCATGGCGGGCGCACGGAAGAAGCGCTGGCCTGGCTCGACGAGGCGCTGGTCGCCAGGCCCGAAGGTGCCGAAGCGCACAACGGACGCGGTGAAATCCTCTGGGACGATGCTCGAATCGACGAGGCGCTTCACGAATTCGAGCGCGCGATCCAGGCTGATCCCAAATTTCCCGCCGCCCACCTCAACCGGATCGAACTACTCGTCGAGGACCTGTGCGAGTTCGAACAAGCGGTGTTGCTTGCCGACGAACTGTTGGGCGGGAATCCCGAGTTCGCAAAGCTCGATCGCGGGACACAGGCCGAAGTCCACTATCTCAAAGCCAAGTCTGTCTTCTATCTCGACGACCTGAGCGGGGCGCTGTTTCTGGTCCGGCGCGCTCTGAAGACCGCCGGCGAAGTCGCAATCTACCGGGCGTTCGAAGGACAAATACTGTTCGAGCTGGGCCGCTTCGACGAAGCACGACGCTCGCTGCTGGCCGCGGCCGCAATGGATCCGGAATCCGGTCACGCGATCTACCACCTGGCCTTGTCGCACGAGCGGATGGGAGACGACGACGATGCCGAGAGTGCGTTCTCGCAGGCCAATGCACTCGACCCGGACCACTATCCGCTTCCCGCGACCGTCGATGAAGAGGTGTTTCGAGGTGCGGCAGCCGAAGCACTCGACAACCTGCCGAAGTCGATCCGCGAGTACATCGCCGATGTCCCCGTACTGATCGAAGACTACCCTTCGGGAGATCTGCTGGGACAGCAGAATATTTCGCCGCAGATTCTCGGCCTCTACGTCGGGGTTCCCGCGACGGATGCAGATGCATCGGCGCAGGCCGAGGATCTGACCCGCGTCATTCTGTTCAAGAAGAACCTCGAAAAGATCTGTCGCGACCGCGACGACTTGATCGAACAGATCCAGGTCACGGTTCGGCACGAGATCGGGCACCACCTGGGACTCAGCGAAGAAGACCTGGAGCGATTGGGCCTCGCCTGATTCCCATCCGGCCCTCCGCACGGCATATACTGTCTGACATGCCTGCGACCCCTACGGCCCAGCCGACGACCCCGGACCGTTCCAATCTCGTCGCGGCGCTCGAACGAGCGGTAGGAGCCGACCGCTGCTTGTCCCGACCCGAAGAACTGCTGGTCTACGAGTGTGACGGGCTGACCCTGCACTCGGCGATGCCATCCGCGGTCGTGCTGCCGCACACCCGAGACGAGGTCTGTGACGTGGTGGCCGCCTGTCGCGCACACGACGCCCCCTTCGTGCCGCGAGGTGCCGGGACGGGTTTGTCGGGCGGAGCGTTGGCCAACGAGGGCGCCGTGGTGATCGAGTGCTCTCAGATGAAGCGGATCGTCGATGTGGATGTCGAGAACCGAATCGCAGTCGTCGAACCCGGTGTCATCAATGCGGACCTCTCCAAGGCGATCGCCGAATTCG
>JAJDAM010000214.1 GCA_029261905.1 Deltaproteobacteria bacterium | reverse complement strand
TCGATGCCGGCGGCGCGCAGCCGGGTGACCGCATCGAGCACGCATCGGTGACACCGCCCGACGTTTTGGAACGGATCGCGCGCACGCCTCTGACCGTCGTGACCCAGCCCTCCTTCCTGGCCGAGCGCGGGGACAGCTATGCGGTCGATGTGGAACCGAGCGACCGCCCCTGGTTGTATCGATGCCAGGGGTTTCTGCAGGCGGGCGTCCCGCTCGGCGGCGGCACTGATGCGCCGTACGGCAGCGAGGATCCCTGGCGGGCGATGTCCGCCGCGGTGTCACGACGAACGCTTGGCGGCCTGCAGATGGGCGAATCCGAGCGCCTCAGCCCCGAACAGGCGCTGGCGCTTTTTACGACGCGCCCAGAAGCACCTGGCGGCGCACCTCGACGGGTCGGGATCGGAGAGGCAGCCGACCTGTGCTTGCTCGACCGGAGTTGGGCCGATGCGCGAAATATCCTGGACCGCTCGCTCGTGGCAGCGACGATCCGGAACGGCGTACTGACGTTCCAGGCGCTCTGACCGTCGGATGCAGCCGAAACGGCGAGGTCTGATCCAGTCGTCATGGCTCTGTCGATCCTCGTGCATCGGTTTTTGGGAGTGAATTCAGGGTCTTGAGAACCAACTCGTGAGGTAGATTCGACTTCGAGCGGTTCCCTCTCGAGGCGGCTCGCGCTGGTTCGGTCCGCCGGCCCCCGTTAGCCTGATGCCGAGCAGCGGGGTCGCTGTGTACCCGGTGCCGTCTGGCGTCGGGGGATTGCGCGTCGGAATGGTGAGGCGTCGGGTTGGGCGAGGTGGCGGAACCGGAGCGGTCGACAAAGATGGATGGTGATCGGCGATCGCTCGGTACACCGGAAGTCGTGGCGCTCGGGTTGGTGGTTGCGGCCACTGCATTGCTGTTTGCTCAGACCCGCGACGTCGCGCTGGTGGGCTGGGATACCTACCCGCTGATTCTTGCCAGTCGCATCCAATCGACCGAAGACTTCCTGCGCTCGTTCGGTGGTCGCTTGATGGGGGAAGACCTCGAATCGGCCTACTACCGCCCGCTACTCAACGCGACACTCGCCATCGACTACGCGATCAACGGGCTCTCGCCGTTCGGCTACCAGGCCACGAATGCGTTGCTGTTCGCCGGTTGCGGGTTGGCGCTCTTCGCAGCCTATCGCCAACTGTCGCCGAGTCGTGTCGGTGCGCTGTCCGCGCTGGTCGTATTTCTGCTGCATCCGGTGCACTTCGAAGTCGTGCCTGTGGTGTCGCGTCGACCCGAGCTGCTGTGTTTACTGTTCACTCTGTTGGCAGTCGCGGGCCAGGCACGGGCCACGCGCCGTCACCCGGGGCGGGCGGCCTGGCTGCCGGCGTTGTTCGGCTTGCTGGCGATGTCGTCCAAAGAAACCGGCTTCGTGTCGCTTCCGCTGGTCTGGTTGATCTCGCTGACAGGCGAACCGGGAGAACCCGGTAGCGAGCGGGTGCGTCGCTCCGCGCGCGAGATGTGGCCCTGGCTTCCGATGACGCTGACGCTGATCGCCATTCGATACGGAGTGCTCGGTGGCTTCGTGGGACGGACGACCGACGTGACGGTGGCGCTCGGGCTGCTGTACCCGGCGGGCCTGCGCGTGCTGCGCGGCTTGATTCTCGCGCGAGCCGATCTGTTGTCACTGGCCGCAGCTGCGTTGCCGCTCGCGGGCACCGTCTCTTGTGCAGCCGCGTGTTTCGTGACCCGGGCCAGAATGGACGCGGCGCGCGTCGCGCTAGCCGGCGCCGCGCTGCTGGTGTTGGCCACATCACTTTATGCGGCTGCGGGTCTGGTGCAGCCTTGGTACCTCGAGATCCCGTTGGCGGGCTTTGCGCTGATGTGGGGCGCGGCGATCGAAACACTGCTGGCTTCGTGGCGATCGAATACAGCTTTCGCTCGCTGTGTCGTCGCGGGCGGATTGCTGTGCGGTGTCGCGCTGCTTTCGATCTGGGCGCCGCTGTCGCCATTGTTTCACCGATACTCGGAGTGGGAGACCGGTAGTGCGAGCGCGCAGCGTTATCTCGCGAGGCTGACGCAGACCATCGATGCCGCTCCCCGGGGAGCGGTGCTCGTCCATGCCGGCCCCCGAATGTGGGCCCGGTCGAGTGGGGATGGGCCCCGCTTGATCGGGACGACGCTGATGCACTCCTATTCGATTCGAGCGTGGGCCGAACTCATGTACCCAGACGACCGCGTTCGTGTGGAATGGCGCGAGTTCGAGGGGTTGACGGCCGGTCCCGACGAAGTCGTGATCGAACTGAGATACGGTGCGCGCAAGTAGCCGTGTCGTCTTGCGCACTTCGAACTCGGCGGCGTCGAGTGCATCCGAAAATCCCGACGGAAGAGACCGAAGGTCGCTAGCGTCTTCTGTAGTCCTGGACGGGTGGTATCGGAGGCGCCGGATTGGAGGCGGGATTGATCGACCCCGACCAACGAAATCGCTGGCAGAAGCGCGCGATGGGCTGGCAACCCCTGACCGTGTTGATTGGATGGCTGGGAGCCGCGATGTTGCGCGTACTCGGCTCGACCTGGCGCTGTTCGATCGAGGGCGAGAATCCATTGCAACCCGGCGCGGCCCCGATTCTGGGCGCGTTCTGGCATCGCAACATGCTGATCGCGGCCTTTTCGTTTCGCGATCGCGGCTATGCGGTACCCGTCAGCCGCAGTCGGGATGGTGAGTTGATCACCCATGTGTTGCGTCGGCTCGGCTACTCCGAGCCGCCCCGGGGGTCGAGCACTCGCGGTGGCACGGCAGCCCTTCGCGCGTTGGTCCGGATCGTCGACGCCGGAACGACGATATCGATCCAGACCGATGGGCCCCGCGGGCCAGCTCGCCAATCGAAAGACGGTGTCGTCGCGCTTGCACGGTTGACGGGTGCCGAAATTGTCGCGATCGGTTTCTCTGCGTCGCCCAGCCTGCGTTTTCGCAGTTGGGACGGGACTCTGTTGCCGCTTCCGTTTGCGAGAGTCGTTTGCGAGTTCGGCCCCCATTTTTCGGTCCCGGGCGAAACCACTCCGGAGCTCGAGGCCGAGGTCTTGCTTGACCTCGATCGCGCGCTCAATGAAATGACCGACCGGCTCGACGATCAGACCGGTCTTGTCGAAGCAGCGACTCGGGCCGACTGATCGTCACGGGCTCGAGAACTCTTCATCGATCGCTCGGCTCTCTCACCCAGCCGACTCAACGCGCCAATCGAAGTCGAATCGGCAGGTGTTTGATGCCGCCGATCACGCTCGATCGCAGCCGTTCGGGTTCGCCCGCCAGTTCGACGAAGTCCAATCGCTCGATCAGACGTTGAAAGAAGACGCGAAGTTCGAGTCGCGCCACGTGCGCTCCGAGACAAAAATGCTCCCCGACGCCGAACGCGATGTGCCGATTCGGCAGACGATCGATCTGGAATTCATCGGGATCATCGAAGGCGCGCTCGTCCCGGTTCGCAGACGGGTAGAACAGGCACAGGCTGTCACCGGCCTGGATCTTCCGGCCGTGCAGCTCGACGGACTCGCTGGCGGTTCGGCAGAAGTGCACGACCGGTGAAGTCCAACGAAGGATCTCCTCCACCAGCGAATCGAGCAACCCAGGGTCGCGGCGCACCCGATCGAGCGCAGCCGGATTCTCGATCAACGCGAGCAAGCCACCGCTCGTTGCGTTTCGCGTCGTCTCATTGCCGGCAACGACCAGCAGGAAAATGTAGGAAAGCAGTTCGTATTGTGGAATGCCGTCGCCATCGAGCACTGCGTTTGCCAGCGTGCTCA
>JAJDAM010000213.1 GCA_029261905.1 Deltaproteobacteria bacterium | reverse complement strand
GTGTGGGCGCGATCTCCCGGCAATCGCCGGGCAGCTCGCGGGTATCGACACCTTCTGCACAAACCGGGACTTCACCGCGATCCTTCATGTAACGCGCGAAGTCGAAATAGCGCTGCGGCGAGCGGTCCCGATCGAGCAGTGCCAGCGCGCCGGGGCCGGCGGCGCCGCCAACGGTGAGTGCGATCGGTTCCGCGATGGGCCGCGCCGGTACCCGGTCGCTCGCCGTTTCGAGCACCACGACGTTCTTGTGTCCGTAGTGGGTCGCGGCCGTCTGCCCGACCTGCGTCCACTCCCAACCCAGAAACGAAACCAGGTCGGGGCGCTCGGAATCCCCGGAACGGTCGTTGCACTCGCGGATCGATTGTTGGGTTTCGCGCCAGTGCTCCGGCGTCAGGTTCGAGGCATGGTCGTTGATCGACCAGAAATCGAGACCCGAGCAATACCGCGCGAAGTCACACGCGTCGGCCGGGGGGTGCGCACCGCTACCGCCGAAGATCGGCAGGCTCGCCGCGAAGGCGTCGGTCGAAAAGGTGCTGTGGACGTGCAGGTCGCCGAACAGAATCTGGCTTCCGCGAGGAACCCCGAGTGCGGCCGCGCGCGCACCGCGCGCCGCTTCGCGACGGAACACGACGCGGTTGGGTACCGCCTCGCCGCGAATCTCGCCCGGTCCCTCGTGTTCGCCGAGCAGGCCCCAGGAGATTTCGTGAAGCAACCACAGCGTCGCGGCCACGAGCACCCCGACGACGATCGCGATGCGTCTCAGCGCCACCACGGGATCCAACGCATCGCGGCGCGAGCGCCCAGTAGTGCGAAGACACCTCCCAAGGTGTCCAGCACGACATCCGAGAGGGCGCCCATCCGATCCGCCAGTTGGGCCTGTCGCAGTTCATCGATCGTCGCGACGGCGACGACGATGGCCATGCTGGCCAACGCGGTCCGAAACTGGGGCCAGCCACGACTCAGCCACCAGGCGCGAACGCACAGCAACGCCAGAATGCCGTACTCGACGACATGGGCCGTCTTGCGGATTGCAAACTGGGCGCGTTCGAGCAGGTCGTCGCCCGCATCGGGAAACAACCATTCCAGCAGCGGTCCCAGAAAACGCGAAGTCTCGCTGTTGGAAAAACTGCCACCCCCCAGTGACAGGATCATTGCGATCCACAGCGCGACACACAGCCACGCAAACCAGCGCGCCGCCGGGCGTGCGTTCGGGGAGTTGTGGCGGGCTGGATGAGGGGAGGGCGCCTGTGTTTGTCGTGCAGCCTCTCGCAATTCGTGCTCGCCCATCGCCTCGCAGCATAGCGACGCCGATCGCCTCGATGGCGGGTATCCTGTCGCGCTGATGAGGCAGCTCGCGATCGGAATCGTCTACGACCTGCTCGGCTCCTACCCCCGGCGCCGGGAGGATCCGCCGGATGTCGATGCCGAGTACGAGCCCGAGGAGACGGTTCGCGCGCTCGAGGCGGCCATTCGACGGCTCGGTCACAAGCCGGTGCGCATCGGCAATCCCGAAGCGCTGCTCGCGTGCATCGGCAAAGGAGAGTTGCCGGCACTCGACGCCGCATTGAATATCGCCGAGGGCCGCGGGGGACGGAATCGCGAAGCCTGGGCGCCGGTTCTGCTCGAGATGGCGGGGATCCCGACGCTCGGCTCCGATGCGCTCACGCTGTCGCTCACGCTCGACAAGGCGTGGGCGCTGACGCTGGTCTCCGAGGCCGGCGTGCCGGTGCCGAGACGCTGCCTGCTCGAATCGGCCGAGCAGTCAAAAAGCGCTGTACTTCCAGCGGCTTTCCCATTGTTTGTGAAACCGAGATGGGAAGGCACTTCGAAGGGCATCACGCGGGCATCGAAAGTCAGTGACCGGGAGGCGTTGGCCCGTGCGGTCGACCGCATACGCGTCGACTACGACCAGCCCGCATTGGTCGAAGAGTTTCTGCCTGGGGCCGAGTACACGGTCACCGTGGTGGGCCACGATCCGCCACGGGCGCTGCCGGTGGTCCAGCGCGCCATCGATGCCGTCACCGGCATCGGCGTCCACGCGATCGAAGCCGATGCGCCGCCCGGCGGAACCCGCACGGAAGTCCCGGGCGAGCTGACCGTGGAACTCGAAGCCCAGCTGTCGGATCTGGCATTGCGCGCCTATTCGGCACTCGACTGCCTGGACTTCGCGCGGGCCGACTTCAAGTTCGACCGTTCGGGCGAAGCGCGCTTTCTCGAAATGAACCCGCTGCCGACCTTCGCGCCGGACGGGACGTTCGGGATTCTCGCAGAGCTCGAAGGTCGCCCGATCGAGGCCCTGCTCGGCGAAGTGATTGCCGATGCGCTCACGCGCCTCGGTTTGGGTGCCCGACGGCTCGGCGAGGAGCCCGAAGTCAGCTCCTCGGATCGCGACGGTTCCGCGGCGGCCAGCGATGCGACCGTTCACAGCGCGCCGGTTTCAGACCGAGCCACCAAGACCGAAAACGACGAGCGCGACTGGCACTGGCAGATGCGCAACCGCATCCGCACCGCTGACGATCTCGAGCGCTTCGTTCGAACCACGCCCGATGAGCGCAGTGCGATCGAAGCACTCGCCGATCGCTTCCATTTCGTCATCACGCCCTACTACGCATCGCTGATGGATCCGAACGATCCCGAGTGTCCGATACGCCGGCAGGTCGTTCCGCGGCTCGCGGAGCTCGACGATCCAGTCGGCTGGGATCCGCTTTCAGAAGTCGAACATTCGCCGGTCAAGAACGTGATCCGCGTGTATCCCGATCGCATCGCATTCTGCGTGAACAACGAGTGCGCGCTGTACTGCCGCTTCTGCCTGCGCAAGCGCATGGTCGGCGAGCCGGACTGGACGATGAAAAAGCGCGAGCTGGCCACCGCGCTCGACTGGATTCGCAGTACACCGGAAATCCGCGACGTGTTGTTGACCGGGGGCGACCCGCTGGTGTTTTCGGACGATCGGCTCGAGTGGTTGCTCGGCGAACTGCGCGCAATCCCGCACGTCGAGATCATTCGGTTGGGAACCCGGCTGCCCGTGACGCTTCCGGTTCGCGTCACCGACGACTTGTGCAGGATGCTCGAGCGCTACCACCCGATCTGGGTCAACACCCACTTCAATCATCCCAAAGAGCTCACAGCCGAAGCCGCGCAGGCCTGCGATCGATTGACGCGCGCGGGCATCCCGGTCGGGAACCAGAGCGTGTTGATGCGTGGCATCAACGACAGTGTCGACGTGATGAAAGAACTGTGCGAAGGACTCGTGCGGATGCGGGTCCGACCGTACTACTGCTACCAGGCGCAGATGCTCGAAGGCACCGGTCATTTCCGGGTGCCGATCGAACGCGGGCTCGAGATCTTCCGCGCACTGCGTGGTCGAACCAGCGGTTTTGCGATCCCGCTGTACGTGCTCGACACCCCGTACGGGAAGGTCCCGATCGCGCACCCGTATTTTCGGGGTCGCGAGGGCGACGAGGTCGTCGTCGAAAGCTACGACGGTCGCATCTGGCGCGAGCCGAACCCGGTAGACGACGACCGGTCGTGAGCGAAGCGACCGGCCAGAAGCGTCCGACCGGCTTTGCCGCCGCCGCAGTGTTGCTGGCGCTCAGCGCGGTGCTGTCGCGCTTGCTCGGTTTGGTGCGCGAGCGGGTGATCGCTCACCAGATCGGTGCTTCGGTAGAAGCCGATGCCTACGGTGCCGCGTTCCTGATCCCCGACATCCTGAACTATTTCCTGGCCGGTGGCGCGCTGGCGATCGCGTTCATCCCGCTGTACTCGAGCGTGCGGGCGCGGTCGGGCGAACAGGCTGCGGGCGCACTGTTCTCGAATGTCTTCGGGACGATGACCGCGGTCGTGGCGGTCGCGACCGCGATCCTGTGGTGGCAAGCGACGCCGTTGGTCGAGTTCTTCTTCGCAGGCTTCGATCCCGACACGCAGCGCCTGACTGCGCGACTGGTGCGTATCCTGCTGCCGGCGCAGATCTTCTTCGTTTCGGGTGGCGTGCTGCGAGCGGTGCTGATGGCGCGCGGCCGTTTCGCCAGCCAGGCGCTCGGGCCGCTGTTCTACAACCTGGGAATCATCTTTGCCGGCGGTTTCTGGGGGGCCCGCTTCGGCGCGGAGGCGTTTGCGTGGGGGGCACTCGCGGGAGCCGCGGTGGGACCGTTCGCGATCCCGATGGTCGAAGTCTGGCGCGATCGGGAATTGCGTCCACGCATTCGCGTCGCGCCACTCGACCCGTTGGTGCTGCAATACCTGGCGATGGCCGCACCCATCATGCTCGGCGTCAGCCTGCTGACGGTGGACGAGTGGTACGACAAGTATTTTGGCGCGGGTCTCGCGGAAGGCACGGTCGCGTACCTGGGCTATGGCCGGAGGCTGGCGCAGGTGCCGGTCGGCGTGATCGGGCAGGCGATCGCAACCGCAGCGCTCCCGACTCTGTCGAGACTGTGGGCGGCTGGCGAGCGGCAACAACTCGATCAGATGCTATCGACGACGCTGCGTGCCGGCTTCGGTCTCGGCGTGCTGTGCGCGGCCGGATTGATTGCCTTCGCGCACCCTGTCGTCGTGTTGATCATGGAGACCGGACGCTTCAGCGCTGCAGACAGCGTGCGCGTAGCCGGCCTGCTGGGGATCTTTGCGGTCGCCGTTCCCGCGTGGATCGTGCAACAGATTGCGGTGCGCGCGTTCTATGCCCGCGCGCAGATGTGGTTTCCGATGTTGCTCGGCACGGGGATCGCAGTGGCGTTCATCCCGCTCTATCTGTTTCTGGGAACCGATGCGGAGGGTCTCGCGACGGCCGGTGCCATCGGGATGATCACGAGTGCGTTCGTGACACTCGCGCTGGCACGCGTCCGGCACGGTGGACCGGAACTCGCGCCGCTGGTTTCGAGCGCGGCCCGATCCGTGCTGATCGCAGCTGTCGCAGCGAGCGTCGGTGCGTGGTCCGGCACATTCGTCTCGGGCGCATTCGTCACGCTGGTGCTCGGCGGGTCGGTGTTTGCGGTCGCGGCTGCGTTGGGCGTGTGGTTCGTCGGCGACCCGCCGCTGCGCGAAGCGCTGCTGCGGGCAGCGAAGCGGGTGCCCGGAATTCCGGCATGAGCGCCGCGTGAGCTGGGAGTTCTGGATCGACCGCGGCGGGACCTTCACCGATTGCATCGGGCGCGATCCCGGCGGCGCGTTGCACGTGTTGAAGTTGCTCTCTTCCGACACGGCACCCGTCGAAGGAATTCGTGCTCTGCTCGAGCGTGCCGGCGTCGTGGCTCGTGGTGCCGAGGTCGCGCCGTGTCGCGTTCGATTGGGCACGACCGTTGCGACGAATGCGCTGTTGGAACGGCGGGGTGCACCGACATTGCTCGTGGCGAGCGAAGGGCTCGGCGATGTACTCGAGATCGGCACCCAGCAGCGCCCGGAGCTCTTCGCGCTGGCGATCGAGAAACCTGCGCCGCTGCATCGGAGCGTGATCGAAGTGGCGGGCCGCGTCGACATCGAGGGCGTCTGCGCGTCCCCGTTCGATCCGATCGCGACCCGGGCGGCACTGGTGCGAGCCAAACGCGATGGCATCGATTCTGTCGCGGTGAACCTGGTCCACGCGTATGCGTTCCCCGAGGACGAGATCGCGATTCGCGCCTTGGCGCAGGAGGTCGGGTTCGGATACGTGAGCCTCTCGCACGAAGTGGCCCGCGAGATGGGCCTGTTGGCTCGTGGCGAGACTACGTGTGTCGACGCCTACTTGACGCCACTGTTGAGAATTCACGTGAAGGAACTGGGCGCGGCGCTGCCGGGCTCGCAGCTGCGTTTCATGCAGTCCTCGGGCGGCTTGACCGATGCGCGTCGCTTCCAGGGTCCGACCGCGCTGTTGTCGGGACCGGCCGGTGGGGTCGTGGGTGCGGCACGGGTTGCGGCCGCCGCCGGTTTCGAACGCGCGATCGGTTTCGACATGGGCGGGACATCGACTGATGTCTCACTGCTGCGCGGCGGCCAGGTCGAGCGATCGTTCGAGACCCTGGTCGGGGGCGTGCGCGTGAAGGCGCCCATGATGCGCGTCCACACGGTTGCGGCCGGAGGCGGGTCGCTGTGTCGGTTCGATGGGATCCGGTTGTTGGTGGGCCCGGAGA
>JAJDAM010000212.1 GCA_029261905.1 Deltaproteobacteria bacterium | reverse complement strand
GTGACGTTGAAGACGCTGGCCCGAGCGGCTGGCATCCTCGGCATGCGAGTGCAAATCGAACTCTTGGACTCCTGATTCGCCGCTCAAAGCCCCGATGACTCGGGGCGATTCGCGTGCCTGAACGCCTGCTAAATGGCTGTTCTCACTGCGACAAGATCGGGACCACTCGCAGGCTGCGCCTGCTCCTCCGGTGTATTACCGCTCATTCCCGCTTGAAATCGCGTAACCATCTGAACCTCCTCACTCTCCGTTCAGGCTTCGAACCTGCGGGGGGAGATCCGGCCGATCAGGCCGGAGCGAGTACGAGCGGACAGCGAGTGACGAGAATGAGCGCAGCGAAGGAAATGGGGTTCGAATCCCTCCCGGCGTGCCCGTTTCGCTTGGTCCATACCGGACACATGGTTTACAGATTATGGGACGAATCGGGTGCACGTATCAGATCGCTACACCAAAACCATTGGGCCTTCTTCTTCTCCAGACGCTCCGCCACCCAGACCTTGATGATCGACTGGCGGGGCACGCCGAGGCGCTTGGCTTCCTTGTCCAGCGAGTGGATCATCCAGACCGGGAAGTCGACGTTGACACGTCGCTGCTACTGCTTGGGTCGATGGGCCTTCGAAACATCGAGGTACTTCGTGATGTCCTCACCTTCGTCGAACGTTTCAGGCCCATTCGGCTAGTTCGAAGTCTGATATTCAATTTTCCGACAATCCCACCGTGGCCAGAACGTGCCCGTATTCCTACGTATCCAGAAGGTCGCAATTGTGTACAGATTTTATATAGACAAACTGGAGTAGTTTATATATATTCGCCGACGATCGTTGAGAAGGAGCGCGACCGCTCCCAAGAAACCGAGGCGCTGCGATGAAGCCCGAACTTCCCGAACTCCCGTACCGATTCAACGAACTGGAGCCGCACATCTCGGCCCGGACCCTCCAATTTCACTACGACCGCCACCATCGCGGTTATCTCGAGAAGCTGGGCGGCCTGATCGACGGAACCCCGCTAGAGAACCTCGAGCTCTCCGACCTCGTGACGAGCACCCGCGGCGAGGTCTACGACAACGCGGCCCAGGTGTATAACCACACCTTCTACTGGAACAGCATGACTCCGGGCGGCGGCCGCGAACCGCGCGGTCGCATCGGACAGGCAATCGTCAGCAGCTTCGGCTCGTGGGCGACCTTCGAGAAGGAGTTTGCGGAGCGCGCGCTGGGGCTGTTCGGATCGGGCTACGTCTGGATCACATTCGACCCGGAGCTGCAGTGCGTCACGATCGACGCGATGAAGGACGCCGGGTGTCCGCTGCAGGTGCAGCGAATCCCGCTACTCGCCATGGACGTCTGGGAGCACGCCTACTACCTCGACTATCAGAACGAACGACCCCGCTACGTCAAAGCGTTCCTGTCGAGTCTTGCGAACTGGGAGTTCGCCGAAGCGAACCTCCCGTCGCACGAAGAATAAACCCGATCCTTAGCCTCCATTCGAGAACCATCAACAAGGAAAACGCAATGGATTCCAAAGAGCACGTCGTCGAAACCATGTCCACGCGACCGAGTACACGGAGTACGCGTTGGCGGTCGACGAAATCGCTGAACGGATTCGCGCGATCGGCGCGCGAGCACCGGGCAGCTACAGCGAGTTCGCGGAGCGGGCATCCGTGAAGGAGGATCGCGGATCCCCTGATGCCATGAATATGATCGCCAATCTCGTCGCCGACCAGGAAGCGACTGTGGCGTCGGCACGCAAGGTCGTCGAGGCCGCCGAAGCCGCTGGCGACCAGGCCACAGGCGACCTCGGCGTTCGCCGCATCGAAGTCCACGAGAAGAACGCGTGGATGCTGCGCAGCCACCTCGAGTAGCGGGGCAGCCGATGCGCAGTAGCCACCACAACCGTCTTCGCCGGTTCGCTCGAGGCGTAGCGTTGCTCGCCGGAATCGCTTCGATCGGCCTCTCGCAGGCGTGCGCCACCGGCCAGGCTCCGCCGCTGACGGCGATAGACCGCCCAGTCGACCTGGAGCGGTTCATGGGCGACTGGTACGTGATCGGCTTCATTCCCATCGCGCTGCCGTTTTTCAGCGAACGAGAAGCCCACAACGGAGTCGAGTCGTATCGCCTCGCAGACGATGGAATTATCGAGACTACCTACACGTTCCGCGATGGCGCGTTCGATGGTCCCGAACGGCGCTTCACACCAAAGGGCTGGGTGCACGACGCGAACACCAACGCCGAGTGGCGCATGCAGTTCGTATGGCCCTTCGAGGCGGCGTATCTGATCGTGTACCTCGACCCCGACTACCATCGGACCATCGTAGGTGTGCCCGACCGGGACCACATCTGGATCATGTCTCGCGATCCTCAGATCGAGGAAGCCGAGTATTTGAAGTTGCTCGATCGCGCAGCGACCCTCGGCTACGACGTGGAACGGGTGCAGCGCGTGCCACAACGATGGCCGGCGCGGTAGGGGAAAAAAGCAGGTATCTAAGGGAGAACGCCATGGAGAACTTCAACCTCGAGGCGCGATACACGAGTCAACTCGCGGGCGGCGGCGCGGACCGAAGCCGGGATCAATTGTGCGCGGAGCTGGCCGTGGAGCTCGGCATCGACGACCTCGCACTGGTCGAAACATTGATCGAGCTGGGCGTTACGCCGGAGACCGCGCCCGCTTTCGAGGCGCTGCCGCTGGTCGAGGTGGCCTGGGCCGACGGAGAAGTGGACGAAGAAGAGCGCTGGAGGCTGCTCGCGGCTGCCACGGCTTTCGGCCTCGAGGTGGGGCGCCCCGCGCACGCGCAGCTCGAGCTGTGGATCACGCGGCCACCCGCGCCGGAGTTGCTCGATGCGTGGAGAGCGTTTGCGTCCCGCGGGTTGACAACGCGCGGCGCAGCCCCGCGCGCCCGTCGGGTGCTCGAGGACGCGTTTGCGGTCGCGGCGGCCTCCGGGGGCCTGCTCGGCTTCGGTGCGGTCTCCAGCAACGAGCGCGCCGCCATCGCGCGAATCCGCGAGGCTCTCGGTCGCGACGGAGAGATAACGGAGATATAGATGTCGGCTGATCGCGAACGGACGAAAATCCGCGCCTCGCAGGGAGAAGTACCTCTCGTTGGGGACTACAGCGAGCGGATGGTGGATGAAGGAAGCCCGATGATGGGACCGTGGCAGATCAGAGTCCTCTACGACGGCGAATGTCCCCTCTGCACCCGGGAGATCCAATTCCTCGAGCGACGGGATCGGGGGCGCGGTGTCGTTCAGTTCGAAGACATCGCCGCTCCGTCCTTCGATCCCGCGGTGTATGGCCTCGACGCCCAGCAAGTGATGGCGCGAATCCACGGGGTCCTTCCGGACGGACAGGTCGTCGAGGGGGTGGAGGTATTTCGGCGGCTCTACGCCGGTGTCGGCCTCGGTT
>JAJDAM010000211.1 GCA_029261905.1 Deltaproteobacteria bacterium | reverse complement strand
ACGAGCTGCTCGCTCGCGAGGATCAACAGGCTCGATGCCAAAGCGAATAGAAGAGTGCGCAGCGGGGACACCTCGCGTCTCGCCTAGCGTCGGATGCGGAAGGGGTGACGTGCGACCGGGACCACTACGCGCTCGCTTCGTCCAACGCGTAGATCGCACACAGCTGCGCTTCGGTGCGAGAAACAGTCCAGCCATTCAAACGAACGGTCCGCCCTTCCCCATAGTCCGAGCGGACCTTGTCGCGAAGCCGCAACCTGAGTTCGCTGTCCGAAAGGTCGAGGACACTGCCCGATGGGCGGCCGACTGCAGCCGCGAGTTCAGCGACCAATTCCACATCCGTCTGCGGCGCCGTCGCCAGATACGCGCTCCCGACGACGGCCGCACTTTCGGGGGAACGCAACTGCGTCCGCCAGCGGGCAGCTTCTGCCTGGTGGCGGTTCAGGCTCGAAGCGGACGAGCGCGAACTCGGCCAGACCCCGGCGACCGCAGCCACCGAACCGACGATCAATGCGAGGCAATGCCTGCGGGTCAACGTCAACCAATCGCTCATGCCAACTCCGCCTTGATATGGTCCGCGAGGCGAGCCGCCAATGCGACGATGGTCAGCGTGGGATTGCACTGCCCGCTCGTCGGAAACACCGCGCTGCCTCCAATGAAGAGATTGTGTACGCCAAATACCTTGCAGTCGGCGTCGACGACACCGTTCTGGGGGTCGGCCGCCATCCGCGTCGTACCCATGTGGTGGCAACCGCCAAACAAGTGGTCGACATCCTGATCCGAATTCTCAGTCGCCTCGAACTCGAGGAATTTTGCGCGCCCCACGCCTTCTCGCGCCAACTCCGCGGCCACGACCTGCTGGCCACGCAGCACGGCTTCTACGTCTCGCTTGGAAAGACGCCAGTCGAGCTTCGACCGCGGCACGCCGAGAGGATCGAGCTCATCACCCAGCATGACTCGGCTGTCGGGGTTGGGCTCCTGTTCGACCCGCGTCGTCACGCGATAGACGTAACCGTCGACCGGCTGGTTGGTCTTTCGGCGATAGATCTGTTCAGCCACGTCGTCGAAGTCTGAAATGATGTTCCACAGGTGAGTCCCGAAGTTGTCGGGGAGAGCGCCGTCATCTCTGATCGATTTGAGGACGATCTTCGTGGAGTCGATTCCCGGTGGGGCGTCTTCCGAGAAGGTGTGCTTGAAGTACAGACGAAAGCCCGGAAGCTTCGCGGCGCGTCGACTCTCGGCGGAGAGCCGGATGTAACCGTGCGCGCGGGTGCCGTGCAGTGGCCTCTTCTCGCTGTAGAAAGAAAAATCGTACTCGGGGTCGGAGATCAGGAAACGCCCGAGATTTTGATTGATGTGTTCTTGGAAGAAGCGTCCGAGGAGATCGTGATCGTTGCCGATCCCGGCCGGCCTGGAACTGCGTGATGCGAGCAAGAGCCGCGGGTTTTCGATTCCGCCGGCGCATAGTGCGAAGATTTTCGCGCTCACGGTGAACCCGTTTCCCGCCAATGTCTTGACTCGAACTCGTGCGATCCGATCCGAGTCCGGCGCGAACTCGAGTTCCGTCACGTTGGCCCACTGCATCACTTGGGTGTTTTCCGAACTCTCCATGACCTCGTGGTATTTGTGCCCGAACACCGCCCTGGGTGTACCGATCTGGATGGTTCGGTTTTCCAGCGCCCCATTCTTGAACTCGAACGGCACGCCGCCGCCGGGCGTCGTCCACTGCGTGAGGTCGTCGTACTGGTAGGGACCCAGACCCGCCAGCACGTGTGCGCGCTCGTAGAACGGATCGAGTGAGGGCCTCGAGATCGGCCAACCGCTGTAGGGAATCCACGACCGGACTTCGAAGTCTTCCGGATCGAACGTGCTGCACCAGTTGGCCCAGTGATTCGTGGTTCCACCGTAGTAGCGGAGCCGACACCCTTCCAATGGGAAGTAGGCGCGTCCGACGTTTTCTCCGCGGTACAGGTTTTGCGTCTCGAGATCGAAGCCGTCTCCTCCGGACTCGAGCAGCACCACCCGAAAGTTCTGGTTCTGGAACTCGTGCGCGAGTGTAATCCCGGCAGCTCCGCCACCGATGATGCAGACGTCGGTTTCCACCGCCTCGCCCTCGGCGACCGATCGGCTGTCGACAAAACCCAAGATTTTCCTCCTGTTGGCGGCTCGAAAGCTAGCATGAGCCACGAGTCGAAGCGGTACGGCGCCACCCCTTGTTGGGCGACTGCGCGGTACCCGTGGAATAGACAATCCGCGCCGTACTTCTGTTCGGCGACCGGACCAGACGACAACAGCCCATTCGCCGGCAAGTTTCGCGCAAATCGCGGCGGGCGGCCGAAAGCCTGTCGTCTTCACGGCGCGGCCACCCATCAACTCATCGATTCGAATTCTGATAACCTCGCCGTCGCGAAAGCCGAAAAACGGCCGAAGCGGAAGCAGAACCGAAGGCTGAATCGAAGGCCGAACCAAAATCCGAATGCGCAGCCGGAACTCTCGAACGCGCTGAGCGGGGAACCATCCTTGGCTGGACAAACGGTCGGACAATCGCCGAGTCAGGTCGAGGAGCACAGCCCACACGCTGCCGTCGACCTGTTCTGGCTGCTGCTCGGAGGTGTTCTCGCCGCGTCCTTCCTCTACTTCCGGTTCCATGATCTCGCAACGAACGTCGATGAGTTTCCGGAAGGCACGGGCGGCTACTACGCCAGTTTCGAAGGCGATCGGATCCACTGCCGGTCGATCGAGGACGCGCACGAATGCCTCGAGGGGCTGGCGTCGCGGGGTACGACGAACGCGGCGCTCTGGCTCGGCAACTCGCAGCTCCACGCCGTCAACCAACACCAGCCGGGCGAACGACACGCCCCCGACCTGTTGGCCGAGAGGCTCCGCGCACAGGGACTCGACCTGGTGACGTTCAGTCAGCCGAACGGAAACGTGCTCGAGCACCTGGTGCTGTTCACCTATTTGCGAGAGCGAGCGCCGTTGCGCGTACTGCTGCTTCCACTCGTGTTCAACGCGTTTCGCGAGGG
>JAJDAM010000210.1 GCA_029261905.1 Deltaproteobacteria bacterium | reverse complement strand
ACGCCGGCCTTGTAGCGATCGTCCGGAAAGGGCGCGTCATAGGCGACGGCATCCATTGCGTTGGTTGCGCCCAACGCATCACTGGCGATCAAACCCGCTACCGGAATTTCGGGTGCCACCGCTGCGAAGCCCTTCCACATGGCAAAACCCGCCGACACGGGCTTTCCGATCGGGATATCCGTATTCATCACGAGCAGTCGTTCGAATCGATTTGCCATCTCCATCGGTAGGCTGAGGCCGAGGATGCCGCCCCAATCCTGGCAGACGAGCGTGATCCCGCGAAGGTCCAGGCGTTCGACGAATCGCAGCAGGCTGTTCCGGTGAAAGTCGAAGGTGTAATCGGCATCGGCGATTGGCTTGTCGGAGCGTCCGAAGCCGAAGAGATCCGGCGCCACGACGCGGTGCCCGGCTGCGGTAAAGACCGGCAGCATCTTGCGGTAGAGATAACTCCACGTGGGTTCGCCATGCAGGCAGAGAAATACGTTGTCTGCGTCCCGGGGCCCTTCATCGATGTACGCGAGCCGAAGTCCCTCATATCCCGACAGATCGTCGAGGTAGTGGGGTTCGTAGGGGAAACCAGGAAGAAGGCGAAAGCGTTCGTCCGGGGTTCGAAGCGCTTCAATCGGCATGGGGACTCCTTGCGTTCAAGGGGAATTACGCAGTCCCCGATCAATCCACAAATTGAATGTATTTTCGTTAGGCTTCGAAAATACGAAACCTGGGGACGCCGTGGAGTGGCTAAACTACCACCACCTGCTGTACTTCTACACCGTCGCACGGGAGGGCAGCGTCACCAAGGCGTCGGAGGTGCTGCATCTGGCGCAACCGACGCTGAGCGGTCAGATCCGCAAGCTCGAAGAATCGTTCGACGAAAAGCTCTTCATTCGGGACGGGCGCAACCTTGCGCTCACCGACGTCGGCCAGATGGTCTTTCGGTACGCGGAGGAAATCTTCTCCCTCGGCCGGGAGATGCAGGACGCACTTCGGGGACGTCCCACCAACCGACCCGCGAAGCTGCTCGTGGGGATCTCCGATGCGGTCCCCAACCTCATCTGCCACCGGCTGCTGCAGACGGCGCTCGACCTCGAGGAATCGGTTGAGCTCGTGCTCCACGAGGGCAAGACGAATGATCTGATTGCTGCCCTGGCGCTGCAGAAATACGACATGGTTCTTACCGACGCGCCGCTGAGCCCATCGATCCGCGTCAAGGCTTTCAACCACTCGCTGGGCGGCTGCAGCGTTGGGTTCTTTGCGGAGCCCGCTCTAGCAAGGCGCCATCGTCGGGGGTTTCCGAAGAGCCTCGACGGTGCTCCTGTGCTGCTGCCGATCTCGAATTCCTCGCTACGCCGCTCATTGGACGCGTGGTTCGAATCTGTCGATGTCCGTCCGATACCGATTGCCGAAATCGAAGATACCGCTCTGATGAAGGTGTTCGGTCAACACGGAACGGGGATCTTTGCGGCGCCGATCGTTGTCGCAGACGAGATCCGGAAGACCCATGGCGTGCACCTGGTCGGGCGTACGGACGAGGTGCGTGAGGAGTTCTACGCCATCACGGTTGAACGGCGCATCACACACCCCGCTGTTGCCGCGATCGCCAATGCCGCTCGCGGGGGAATCCTCGGATAGTCGGCTTCGTTCCTCTGAGCGATGATGCCGGCCAAGCCTAGAAGAGCGCGTAGATGAAGGGCGCGACGGCAGAGCCTTGCGTCATGACGATCAGGAAAGAGAGCAGCAGCATGGTTCCAATGATCGGGCCAAGCCACCACTTCTTGCGGACTCTCATGAAGGACCAGAGCTCTTTGAATATGTTCAGGCGGGAGCCGGCTGAATGCGCCATCGTGAGTGCTTCCTCGTTGGACGTCGGTTGAATCGCAGGATCCGCGGATTCGTTCGTCAGAAATTCAATGCCGCGACAGTCGCGGCACTGATCGGAAGGCCCGAGAGCTTATTGCGAATCCGGGCCTTCAAAAAATAGAAAATGTGAGGCTCGTGATTCGAAAATGCCGAGGTATGCCTGGTCTCTCCCGGGACGCGTGTCGGCGGTGGGGAGTATCGGGCGTAGAGAATCATCTCGAATTCGTCAGCACTGGCGCGTTCGCGCAGGAGTGTTAGTCCTTCCGCTCATGGAACGCGACCGAAACTGGGCACTGCTCTTTACCTGCTGGCTCGTGGTCACCGCGGCCACGCTGGGCAGCCTGTTTTTCAGCGAGGTGATGGAGCTGCCCCCGTGCTCGCTGTGCTGGTATCAGCGGCTGTTCATGTTTCCGCTGCCGATCGTCGTCGGCGCGGCTCTCTTCCCGTTCGACCGAAACGTGGTCCGCTACGCGCTGCCGCTCGCCGGGGCCGGCTTCGCGGTGGCGGCCTATCACACCTTGTTGCAGCATGGCATCATTGCCGAGAGCGCCGCGCCTTGTCGCCAGGGGGTCTCCTGCTCCGACACGCAGATCGAGTTGCTGGGCTTCGTGTCGATTCCCATGCTCTCGCTGCTCGCGTTTGCGACCGCCGCTGTGCTGTTGGTCCTCTTACATAGGAGCGCACCCAAGTGAACAGAGGAACCATCGCACTGCTTGGCGCCGTCGGCCTGATGGCTGCCTTCGCGGCGACCGTGTACATCTACGAGAACCAGCAGGCCGCGAAAATCGATGTCCTGGGCGCAAAGTACAACGCGCCGCCGTACGTGCGGGACTACTCGCAGAGTCTGGGGCCCGACGATGCACGCGTGGTCCTGGTGGAGTTCTTCGATCCTGGATGTGAGACCTGCCGCGCCTTCGCGGCGCCGGTAAAGAAGCTCGTGGAGTCGTACGAGGGCAGGGTGCGGCTCGTGCTGCGCTATGCGCCATTCCATCACGGGGCTGACACCATGGTGAAGGTGCTGGAGGCTGCGCGGCGACAGGATAAATACTGGGAGACGTTGCAGCTGCTGTACGACAGGCAGCCGGAGTGGGCGGACCACCATAACCCGCGGACCGACGCCATGTGGGAGTTCTTCCCGTCTGTGGGGCTCGATCTCGTGCAACTCGCCGAAGACATGCTCACTCCAGAGATCAGAGCCATCTTGGAGCAGGACATAGCGGACGCGAACACGCTGGGTGTCCGCAAGACCCCGACGTTCATCGTCAACGGGAAGCCGCTGCAGCGTTTCGGCAGGGTCGAACTCGAGACTCTGGTGCGCGTCGCGGTTACGGAGGCCTACGGCAACTGACGCGCCGTCGCGGCTATGGGGATGAAACGCCGTGTTCGCGGATCTCCAGGCGTTGGTTCACCTCGGTACCCGCGAGGGTCTAGCGTTGCAGCGAGTCGCGGATCTCGCGCAGTAGCGTGATGTCTTCCGGCGGAGCGGCAGGAGCGGCGGGAGCTTCCTCTTCCTGTTTCTGGGCTGCATTCATCGCTTTGACGACGAGAAAAATCGCGAATGCGATGATCACGAAGTCGAGGATCGTGTTCGTGAACGAGCCGTAGTTGATCGAGACGG
>JAJDAM010000209.1 GCA_029261905.1 Deltaproteobacteria bacterium | reverse complement strand
CCTCGGATCACGGCGAGGCGCTCGATGACCGTGGAGTGTTCTCTCACCAGACGGTGTATCAGGAGATCTTGAACATACCGCTGCTCGTGAAGTTCCCCAAAGACGGCCAGCCGGAAAAGCTTCCTGATACCGTCGATGGCATCACGCGCACGATCGATCTGCTCCCCTCTCTCGTCAGCTACTTCGGGTTCGACTCGCGCGGGGAGTTCCCCGGAATGAATGTGTTTGGAGGCGATACCGCTGACTACGCGCTGGCACAGGGGTATCTCGTCCACCCGAAAGACGAAGACGAAGCGCGTCCCACATCAGAGCCGGGTTCGCACTTCTGGCGCGAACGCGCCGTGAAAACCAAGCGATTCAAGGTGAGAGAACTCGAAGGGAAAGCTGCGCTATTCGACCTTCAGGCCGACGCCGGTGAGTTCGTCGACGCCAGTGCCGATCACCCGGAACTCGTCGCGGAACTTCGGAGCCGGCTCGAACCGCTGGTCGAGTCCGAACAGCGTGCGCGGAATGTGCAGGGAGCACCGATCGAAGAGATCGACGAGGAGACCGAGCGCTGGCTGAAGGCGATGGGATATGTCGAGTAGGGTGTCGACCCCTGAACGAGAGGAGGAGCACGATGATCAGAGGTAGTTGTCTTTGCCAGGCAATCGCGTACGAGATTCTCGAGCCCCCGCACTGGGCCCAGAACTGCCATTGCCAGCGATGTCGCAAAATTCGGGGAACGGCATTCGCGACGAATCTGTTCGTGCCACTCGATGCGATTCGCTACACGCGTGGCACGGAAAAGCTCAGTTCCTACAAACTCCCCGAAGCCGAAAGGTTCACGCATGTCTTCTGCAGCGACTGTGGTTCGAGCCTGCCGTTCCTGAATGTCGCTCGAGGCATGGCGGTGGTGCCGATGGGCAGCCTCGACGATGATCCAGGGATTGCGCCCGATGCCCACATCTTCGTGGATTCGAAGGCGGATTGGTTCACGATCACCGATTCGCTCCCACAGCACCCGACCCAGCGCAGTGATCGTGTGACGCGATCGAAGTGAGCCGCGATCGGTATCGTTCGAAGCGCAGGAGCTGAACCACCGATTCGTCCGAGAAGCCAATCGCACCAACGACTACCGCTTTTTTCTGACGCGCCAGGCCGCGATCGGCTGGCTCGAAACACTCGACTGAAACAGCGAGTCACAGAGACGCACGTATGGACTATCTGGAAGAAGTCGATTACCGCGATCCGGAATTCGGAGATTTCTATGACGAGCTGCCGTTGTGGTCCGCACCGTTCGGTCTGCGCCTGCTCGACCGCGTTCGGATGCAAACAGGTTCGACGATCCTGGACATCGGTGCAGGCACTGGATTCTTGAGCGTCGAACTCGCGCAACGGTGCGGAGCACAGACCCATCTGATCGCTGTCGAACCCTGGAGTGCGGCCGCGATACGACTCCGCAAGAAAGTCGAACGCCTCGGGCTGGGAAACGTCGAGATCTTGGAGCAGCCCGCAGAAGATCTGCAGCTCCCCGATGATTCAGTCGACGTCATCGTTTCGAATTTGGGAATCAACAACTTCGAGAATGTGGATTCGGTGTTGCGGGTGTTGTTTCGCGCAGCGAAACGCGGCGCCCAGCTGTTGCTCGCGACCAACCTCGAGGGTCATATGGCCGAGTTCTACGAAGTGTTTCGGGAAACCCTGATCCAAGGGGGACAAAGCGACCGGGTCGCGGGCCTGGATGAACATGTGCGCGACAGAGGGACCGTGGATTCGGTGGCGGGTACACTTCGGAAAGCCGGTTTCGCCGTAGCTCGGGCCGAGACCGATGTGTTCACGATCCGGTTTGCAGACGGAGCCTCGATGCTTCGCCACCACTTCATCCGACTGGGTTTCATGCAATCCTGGAAGTCACTCGTCGCTCCCGACCGGCTCGACGAGACATTCCAGGCGCTGGAGCGCAACCTCGATTCCGTCGCAACCCAAAATGGCGAGCTGGCGTTGACGGTACCGATGGCATTGATCGAAGCCAGCAAATAGTCGCAGTGGTTGAGCCATCGAACGATGCGGCAGCCTCTTCGAGGCCACAAAGGGCACGGATGATAAGCTTCGTCCGCCCACAGTGATCAGAGTGAGAGAGCTCCGATGAGAATTCGCCCCGCCCAACCCGAAGACATTGCGGCGATGGTGGGCCTGTCGGATCGGTTTCGAAAAGCACTCAGCGGTTACTCGTCGGTGTTCTGGCGCATGGCGGACGACGCGACCGACAAACAGACGGCCTGGTTTCAAATTCTGCTTTCCTCACCGAATGCCATCACACTCGTTGCCGAAGCAGAGGCCGAGTTGGGTGGTTTCGTGATCGCCAACATGCAGGCGGCTCCGCCCGTCTACGCACCCGGTGGTCCAGTGTGTCTCATCGATGACTTCTGCATCGCCGCCGATGCAAAGTGGTCCGCTGCGGGTTCGGAACTTCTCGCAGCGGTCGAGGCGGAGGCACGAAACCGAGGGGCCGTCGTGTCGATTGTGATTTGTCCCCATCTGGCAGCCGCGAAGCGGGACTTCCTCGCCGAGCGCGGCTTTGCGGTCGCGGCCGAGTGGCATGTTCGGGATCTCGGTGAGTAGCGCAGGCTAGGGGGCCGCTTTAGTGCAGTTCACCAAAACGCTGCGCCCGCGTGTCCGCAGTGGCGAGATCACCTGTAGCGTCAGGATCTGGAAGCAACCCCGCGTGAAAGTGGGCGGGCTCTACCCGCTTTCGCCCGGCGAGATCGAAGTGACCTCGATTCAGGTGATGAACCGCGAGGACATCACGCCGGCCCTGGCCCGCCGTTCCGGTTTCGAGAGCGTCGAGGATCTGATGAGAATCGCTCAGCACGGCAGCGGTGAAAACGCGTTCCTCGTCGAGTTTGTGTATCACGACTGACTCGGCGACAGTATGCCTGTCGCCGAGACCGGCTGAGGCTGATCTCTGGACCGATTGGCATGCGCAGATGCGAACGAATTCGAATCATTGGATTGATTGGAATGGAGAGGTGATCCGATGGCCGAGAGTCTCCCCCGACGGCATGTCGGCGATTCGAGCGACTCCATCGTCGAAGCACTCGTAGGATCCGGTGGAGTGATCGTCGAGGGCGTGCTGTCTGACGACACCGTCAGCCGATTCAATGCGGAGTTGGACGAGTACCTGCTGGCCGCTGAAGAGGGGCGCCAACTGGTCAACCCGCTGATCGGAGCCTTCTTTGGAGCGCAGACCCGACACATCACTGGAGTTGCCGCGAAGTCGCGTGTGTTCGCCGAAGAAGTTCTGTGTAATCCACTGCTGCTCGCGATCTGCGACGCGATCCTGCTGCCATCGTGTGCTCGCTACCAGCTCAACATCGCTCATGTGCTCGACCGGGGGCCGGGCTCCCCGCAGCAATTCCTGCATCGCGACGAGTTGGTGTGGTCGCACTTCCCTCGCCCGCATCCCGAGGTGCAGGTCGCATCGGTGATCGCGCTCGAGAACTTCTCGGCCGACAACGGCGCGACGCGCGTCGCTCCCGGTAGCCATCGCTGGCCACTCGAACGCCAGCCGCAACCCGGTGAACTCGTGCCGGCGGAAATGGCGCCAGGCTCTGCGATCCTCTACCTGGGATCGACGATTCACGGCGGCGGGCCGAACACGACCGAGAACCAACGCAGGCGTGGAATGCACATGAGCTACACGCTCGGTTGGCTGCGCACTGAAGAGAACCACTACTTGTCGACACCACCCGATATCGCTCGAACCCTTCCACGCCAGGCGCAGGAGCTGCTCGGCTATTCGGCTCACGACGCCATCGCGACCGGGGGCGGCTACCTGGGTACTGTCGATACGCGCGACCCGATCACGCTGCTCGAAACCGGAGAGATCTGAGCGCAACGCAACAAACCACAGCAGGAGGTCCAAATGTCCGATCTCAGCAGTCCCGTGAAGATCGAGGGTGTGTGCGAGTCGGGTTTCGAGGCGGTGCGGGAGGCCTTCGCCCGCGAGTTCGAAGTCGGTAACGAACTCGGCGCAGCCGTGTGCATCACGCTCGAGGGGCAGGCGGTCGTCGACCTGTGGGGTGGATTCAAAGACGAAGCCCGCACCGAACCCTGGGAACGCGACACGCTCGCGAACGTCTATTCGACCACCAAAGGCATCACGGCGATCGCCGCACACCGGTTGGTCGACGAGGGGCTGCTCGATCTCGATGCGCCCGTCGCGGACTACTGGCCCGAGTTCGCCGCCGCCGGGAAAGAACGCCTGCCGGTACGCTACCTGCTGTCACACGAAGCGGGGTTGGCGGCGATCCGAAAGCCGCTATCGCCGGCAGCGCTCTTCGACTGGACGACCATGTGCACGGCACTGGCCGAGCAGGAACCGTGGTGGGAGCCGGGCACTGCGCATGGCTATCACGCGATCACGTTCGGCTGGTTGGTCGGAGAACTCGTTCGACGCATCCGCGGGCAGAAAATCGGTGATGTCGTACGGCAGGAGATCGCCGGTCCATTGGGGGTCGAATTCGAGATCGGCTTCGGTCCAGAACTCGACGATCGGGTCGCGCCGCTCATCCAGGGGCCGATCCACGCTCCGGCCGAGGACGGCCCCAGCATGGATCTGCTCGCGGAAATTCTCGGAAACCCCGAGGGATTGATGGCGAAGGCGTTCGCGAACCCACCGGTGATCGGACAGCAGAACGACCGCGCCTGGCGCGCGGCCGAGATCCCGGCCGCAAACGGGCATACGAACGCGCATTCGCTGGCGCGCATCTATGCTGCGCTGGCAAACGGCGGCTCGATCGATGGGGTCGAGCTTCTTTCGAATCAGGCGGTCGAACGGGCGCGCGCCGAAGTGGCCAACGGCAAGGATCAGGTGCTGCCGCTCGATACGCGACTCGGATTGGGTTTCTTCCTGCCGGTTCCAAACGAGCCGGTAGGCCCCAACGATCGCGCGTTTGGCCACGGCGGCGCCGGCGGTTCGTACAGCATGGCCGACCCGGAGAACCGGCTGTCGTTTGGTTATGTGATGAACTTGATGCACCAGGGGGCGTGGCTCGTCGATCCACGGCCGCGGCGACTGATCGACGCCGCCTATTCTTGCTTCTCCTCTTGCTTCGCCCAGGAGATTCGATGATCGAGTACGACACAAAACGCTGGGCACAGATCGTGTTTCGCGTTCACGGAAGCGTGTTGCCGCGCATCGCCTCGCGCGTTTCTGTGGTCATCATCGTAGCGGCCGGTTTGACCTACGGCCGGATGGCACTGGGATGGGACGTGCCGACTTCGACGACCCTGCACGCACTGGTGGGTGTGGCGCTGGGCCTGCTGCTGGTGTTTCGAACCAACTCCTCCTACGACCGATTCTGGGAGGGACGCATCCTGATCGGCGCGATGGTGAACAACACGCGTGACCTGGCCCGGCAGACGGCCAGCTACCTCGCGGATTCTCCCGAGGAGGTCAGGCATCGGATCGGGCACTACATCATCGCGTTGTTCGCGTCGATTCGACGCTCCCTTCGGCGCGAGCGAGATGCGCCCGAGCTGAATGAACTGCTCAATGACGATGAGCGCGAACAGATGCTGCACACCAGCGCACCGCCGCTGCTCGTCGCGCGCTGGCTGTCCGACCAACTCGCCGCCGAGGCGAAGGCCGGGCGGCTCCCCGAAGAGCGACTCCGGATGATCGATGGTGGCATCAGTGATTTGGTCGACCAGTGGGGCGGAGCCGAGCGGATCCTGAAAACGCCGGTGCCGTTCGCGTACGCCCATCACATCAAGGGTTTCCTGATGATCTTCTGTCTGACCGCGCCACTCGCGCTGTTGAAGTCGATGGGTTGGTACACGCCACTCGGTGCGGCGATCATCGCCTACGGGCTCTACGGTATCGACGAAATCGGAATCGAGATCGAAGAACCCTTCGGTTACGACGTCAACGACCTGCCGATGGATGGCATCGGCGAGACGATCGCCCGCAACGTCTCGGACATTCTCGGCCTGCAGGAGGATCGGGTCGTACCCCAACCGCAAACAGGAAAGGCGGGCGTTTATCAGTAGCGCGAATCCGGATATCGCCGAAGAGCGGATCTATGGGGCGTCCAATCCCAAGTATCGCTCCGCGAATGCGCCGCCCCCGCGCGCGCGCATCGATCCCAATCCTTCCAAGAGCTGGTTCCGACGGCTGTGGCCGCTGCTGGCTGCCCGACGCGGGTTGCTGCTGGCGGCGCTGTTGGGCGGCGTGTTGATGATCGTCGGCGGCGTGGCGTTTCCACGCGTCGTCATGAGCACGATCGACCTGGCCCTGACGGAACGATCCCAGCCGATCTCGAAGTTCGCATGGATCCTCGCCGGGGTCGCGATGGTATCCGCGCTCGGCTCGGCGGTGTTTCGTTATTCGATCCAGAAAGTCAGCATGATGATGGAATACGACCTTCGGGCCGGCATCTACGAACACATGCAGGGGCTTTCGTTCTCCTTCTACGATCACGCCCAAACCGGCCAGCTGGTCTCTCGCGCCAATGCCGACATCCGTGCGGTGCAGATGTTCCTGGCCTTTGCGCCGATGATGGCCCTCACGGGGCTGAGCTTCGTGGGCTCCGTCGCGGTGATGGTGAGTATCAGCCCGCTGCTGACATTGATCGCGCTGATACCGATCCCTGGCGTGTACTACATGGGAATGAAGATGCGCACGAAGCTGTTCCCGATTTCCTGGTTGCTCTCGGCGCGCATGGCCGAAGTGGCGACCATCGTCGAGGAGAGCGTTGCCGGTATTCGGATCGTGAAGTCGTTCGCGGCCGAAGAACACCGGATCGGTTTGCTCGCGCAGGCGGCCGAACGCTTGCGCTGGGTCGCACTGAAGCAGGTGAGGATCCGATCGGGTTTCGCACCGATGATGGAGAGCCTGCCGCGAGTCGGCCGCGCACTGGTGCTGCTCGTCGGGGGTTGGATGGCCATCACGGGGTCGCTTTCGATCGGCGCGCTCGTGGCCATCAACCTGTACTTCGTCGGTCTCCAGGCGCCGTTCATGATCCTCGGTTTTCTGATGATCATGAGCCAGCGCGCGGCAGCCTCCTCGCAGCGGATTTACGCGATCTTCGACGAGGTATCCGAGATTCAGGATCGCGACGGTGCCGAGGACATCGAGATCACTGAAGGTCGCGTGGAATTCGACAAAGTGAGTTTTGGGTACGCGGATGGAGAGAACGTCCTGACCGACCTCGACCTGAAAATCGAGCCCGGCGAGACGTTGGCGGTGGTCGGACGGACCGGCTGTGGGAAGTCGACGCTGATGCGGTTGCTGCCGCGCTTCTACGATGTGCGTGATGGGAGCATCCGGATCGACGGCGTGGATATTCGGGATGTTCGGGTCGAGAGCCTGCGGCGTGAGATCGGCTTGGTGCTCGACGAACCGTTTCTGTTTTCAGAATCGATCCACGACAACATCGCTTACGCGCGTCCCGACGCGACACGTCACGAGGTAGAGGAGGCGGCGCGCAGTGCCGATGCGCACCGCTTCATCACACGGTTGGAACACGGCTACGACACCGTCATCGGCGAGCGCGGGTACACGTTGTCGGGTGGACAGCGCCAACGCATTGCGATCGCACGCACGCTACTCGCGGACCCGCGGATCCTGGTGCTCGACGATGCGACGAGTTCTCTTGACGTCAAGGTCGAACAACAGATCCACGATGCACTCGGCAATCTGGTGCGAGGCCGAACGACCCTGATCATCGCGCATCGGCTCTCGACTATCGGGCTCGCGAAACGTGTGGTGCTCATCGACGAGGGCCGCATCGTCGCCGACGGCACGCATGAAGAGCTGCTGCGAACCGTACCGGCGTACGCCGACATCCTGACTCGGAAGGAGGCGTAATGGGCTTTCCGATGGGGATGGGGCCTCCCGGCTCGTTTGGAGGTTTCGGGGGGCAGCAGAACACCGGGTTGCCCTTTTCGGGGATCCCGCCCGAGTACGCCAAACACGTCGATGCGCTGCTGGCCGACGAAGAAGAAATCCCGATCCCCGACGTGGAATTCGACCGGGTTGATCCGGGCGAGGAGCCCTTTACACTACGCACCTTCTTGTCTCCGCACCGATACCGGTTTGCGGCAGCCATCGCGCTGATCGGTCTCAACGCGATGCTGCTGCAGGTCGGTCCGTGGCTGCTGCAGATCGGCATCGATCACGGTGTCTACGCGAAGGATC